>NZ_LGYY01000274.1:0-173490 GCF_001308045.1 Shewanella sp. Sh95 | reverse complement strand
CGGTCAACTGCTGATAATTCATGGTAGTACTGCTTGTTTCTTTGGCGAGAAGAGCGTACCACTTTTAGCAGTTGGCTTCCTCTTCTACACCTTTCCATGAATGTCGCACTTATTATCTGAAATCGGGTGTAACCACCAGTTATTTTTCAGATTCAGTTCAACGAGAAGTGATTGAAGATAAGTATCCAATAGTCTTGATTCATGGACGCAGACTTGCAGAGGAAGTCGCTAAGTTAGTGTATGAAAGCGAAGCGTATTCCAATGTCGCAGAGTTTTTAATCGCGATGGATGCAGTGTATCCATCGCGATTAAAGCAAAGGCAAGCTGAAGAGATTTTGAATAACTAAAAAATACAAACTTAATATGTACTAGCCCATTCTAATTTTTTACTACTGAAAATGAGCACTTACTAAATCAACGCCTATACGTGATTCATATTGCAGCTGGGTATTTTGATATCGAGAGGCAAAGCTATCTCTTAGTTTAGCTATAGGTTTCAATTTTTTAGTAATTATTTCCAACTCTTTAGTTTCCTTATTTGTATTGAAAAATTGTACGTCCTTATGTTCCCCACCTCCAATCAAGTTCGAATCGTGATTAAGTACGACACCTTGTTCAATAGTTGGAGTATCTTTGTCTTCATAAACACTTAAAGCAAGTCTGTTATCAGCATCACTAATAAAAATAGTGTTTGATTGGTGCGCATCCTTTAAGCATTTCAGTAAGCTTTCAGTTTTATTAGCAAGCTTTATAAACCGCATTGGCCGATGAGGTGTCATGCGCTTAGCTATCTGCCCTGTAGGTTGGTTTGGTACCGTGTTACAACTCGGTGCAATACATAAGTAGAATGAACCATCATCTAAATCTTTAAGAACAACGCCTGTAGATATATAATTTGGTAGTTCCTTTTCTGTAGATAGTTGCTCATTGAGAGCATGTAAAACGTCGGCACAAAATTCTTTATCAGCGGCCGAAGCTGAACGGTCATAATTTTTTCTTGCTGCGGACATTACATTTTTTAAATATAAATTGTACAGATTAGCTTCAGATTTTGGATCTACATATGTGGGAATGTTATCAGCTACATTGTTTGCTGTATCTTTGACAAAATTAAGTAGCTCGCAGCTAGATTTAACTTTATCTACCACGTCAGATAGTAAAGTGTTTAGTAATTCTCTACTTGCTTGAATACGATTATCATCATGCACTCTTAAAATACCCCAAAGAGCAGCTATCTGTTCAAAAGAACTTTTAGCAAGTACTTTTTCCATCGAAAGATTTGCATCTTCTATTTGGTTTTGAAGCTCAGATGTAATTACACGATAGAAGCTAGGGTACCAATCAACGAGTGCTCGTTCTATTTGTCCCCAAACCTCTTCAGGGGTTGTATCGCGCAATACTCTGTCCTCTCCAGCAGGTCTTTCTTTTTCGCAAAGAACGATAAAAACAGCACCAGCTTGAAGCCATAAATTCTTTTTGCCATGAACATCAACATTTGACAGAGGCTTAGAATTTTTATTGAACTTAATCACACTTTTTTCTAATAACCACTTAACATGCTCAGCTTCGGGTTTTTCATAACCGTTACCTTCACAGATAACCTGAAATTCATTAGTAGTGACTTCAATGTTGAGCTCAGCTTTTAAATACTCAGCTTCAATGTTTGCGTTATAAAACTGATCCCATTCATTGTTCCAGTCACCATAAAAATCATTCCAAGAGTCAATCAAGCGTTCGTCATTATTGAAGAATGCATCAACATTGCCAATGTGAGCCCCCCTTAAAGTTGCTGCAATTTCTCGCCAAACATCTTTTAAGTCTTCAGCAGTAAAAACAACCACGACGTTCATATGTTTACTGCGACTGAGTTCTGATATTAGATTCAGTGAATGCTCTGCAGGATTGTGTTCAGTAGCTGCTTTCAGATGGTAATCGAGTACGATTAGATCGCTTTTCCGTATTTTGTCTATATCTAAGTTGTTAGTCTGGTTTTCTACATCACAAATCAGTTTTTTTGTGTGGAAAAAATCAACAAATTGCCCAGCAGTTTCAGAAGACATCAATTCAGAACTTGATCTGTTAACAATATTGCGAATTGCTGTTAGTTTTAGTTTTAGTTGTTCAATTGTTTCTTGTTCTTCTGCTGGGGCTGAGATCAGTTCACCCAGTTCATTCTTTGTATTTATGTAACTCTGCCCAATTCCCTGATATGGAAGATAATGATCATCAATTAATAGCACTGATTTAATCGCATTATCGCGAAATGCACTTACAATTTTTTCTCTATATAATGCTGGCATTATCTTACTTCCATTCCACGAAATTGAATTACAAAATTAGCACCATCTTGGATTAGCTTTTCTTCTGGCTTTTCTGCGTACCAGATATTATGGCGAGCTATTGCAAGATTTTGTTTAGAAAGGTACAAACCTACACCGTTACCTGTTGGTCGGCGGCTATAAAACAATTGAAATAAATTGCCAATATCGTCGGGATCAATTGCGGGACCATTATTAGCAATAACAACCAAATCATTAATGATACCAACCTTTATTTCACGCTCATGTTCGGCTAACGCCACCCAATATAGCGCATTATTCAGTAAGTTGATAAATACCGGGATAATCCGAGATTTCACATCTACAACATTCATGCGTATAAAAGTATCACTGAACTCAAGATTAATGTTTTGTTGTTCAAACTGATCTTGAAAGAATAATTTAACATTTTTGACAATCTCTTGCCCTGTAATATCATCGCGTGTCTGATAACCGGAAAGCTTAAGTGGTGATAGAAATCTGAGGTATTCGGTAAACTGTTTATGTGCTTTCATGGCATTTTTAAAACCAAGCTCTGCTTTTGCACTACTGCTCATCGAATTGAGTGAGCGAGTTACGGCTTTATCTTGTGCACTTAATTCATGGGCTAAAATCTCAAAGCTGATACCGAGCTGCGCAAGACTGCGCATTTGGGTAATCTCTTGCTCTGCTTTAACTCGTTCATCTTCTGCTAACGTAAATGCCGATTCGAGGTCTACACCTTGCTCTAATTTATCAAGGGCCTGTAAAAAACCTTCATATTTGGTGGCAATATCATCGGCTAAGTCGCGATAGATTTTATCCAACGAATTAAGTACTTGGGTTGGATCACTGGCATTGGTCACTGCATCGAGTAATGGCAAAGCTTGCTGCTCAAATGCTTCTTTGTCGGTTCGCGCTGTTTTTTTCCAAGTTGTCAATAAACGTTCTAGGGTTTTATCTATTTCGTTGGCATATCGATTCACCTGCTTAGTTAGTGCAGAATCAATCGCATTGTATTTGTTCAGTGCACTTTCCATAGGCGAGCGCTGCTGACTCAGTGCTTCTAGATTATTTAAGCGCTCGCGGCATGTTTGTAATAGTTCACTGAGTTCACCAAATAAATCGCGGTAGTTCCGGTATTGTTCTTCAAGATGATCGTCCATTTTTGCAGGCTTGTTGGGCGCTTTTAGCTCAGGTCTAAGTGCTTCTAGCTTATCAATACTTGTAACTAACTCATCTAAATGATGAAGCGATATTGCAACGCCTTCTTCTAGCTCCTTATGCACGCTTCGAGCTGATTCCACATGGATACTAAGCTTAGGCAAATTGATTGTCATTGCACTGGTGAAAGCTTTTTTTGATAGCCTTGCAGATGAGTTACGTGCTTTAAGTTGTTTTTGTTTATCTTTCGATAACTGCTCAAGCATTATTTTTCGTTCTTCGGAATAACTTCCAAAATACGTGTCTGCTAATTTTAATAGAAGTGCCCTGACAAGTTCTTTTAACTCTCTGGCCGCTTGATTTTTAACAAAACCTTCTCGTCCTGCCTTATCTTTTAGTTGTTGATTACTTGTTTGGTTTAAGAGTATTTGGCCAAATAAGCGTCTAGAAGCCCAATAATAACGCCCCGCATTTTTTCCCCGACTTTCTTCAATCTGAAAGAAATCATTATCAGAACGACCATAGGGTAGGACTCGTAATCCATCGCGAAAGATCATAAAGCCTGCGTATTTTTTGGCTTGTCCTTGTAGGTACGAATTATGCTCTGGATCATGGGTAGATTTAGAAAGTTCTAGCTCAAAGGTGCCTAATTTAACATCAAAAGCTCCCGTTTTTGTTAACGCGTCCATACCAGGCGTTCGGCAGGGAATGACTACATTCGGGTATTCCTTTCCAAAAGCTGTCACATGACCCCTAAACCAGCCTTTATCATCAACTTGCCCAACCACTTTATGTTCTAGAGTTTCAAATTCAGATAGCTTGAATACATCTTGATAATTGAGAATTGCTGTCTTCTCACCAAAAGGGTACCCGGAGCGATCAAAGGCAATAATCTCATAATGGAATTCGTTGCTCTCATCCGATTCTCGATTAAATGGGTCGACAAACGCGCGCAGAGTATCTACTAAATCTTGCTGGATAGCTTGATACTCATTAGCTTCACGACTTATATCACCTCTGTTAGTAAGCAAAGCTAAATCACGACTAAGGTCCAATAGAAAAAGAGCTGTACCGTGCTCTGCGCCATCTAATTCTGCCACTTTATTTAAAAGGGGGACCCAACTTTCAGAGTGACTTGATTTAAATATAAAGTTTTCACTTAGCAGCCTAACTTTTTGCTCCGTTGATATAAATTCTTCATTATCTTGGGGATTATGCCTTAAATCGAAAGCTTCTTTCTCGTCTTCGCTAAAGCGCTGCCACATATGGCGGAGAATTTTTTCATCTTCAGTTTGTGGGTTGAGAGCGAGGTTATTAAGCATCTCTTGCTGCAGGCCTGAACATACTTCGGGGAGCTCATCGAGACTATCAAACTGCTGCATTGGCACTTTAATATCATGTAAACCCAGATAGGTGTTTTCAAATAAACGCCAGTCAATCAGTGCCGCGGAGTATTGTGTATTAACCTTTTTAGTTACGATAAGGGTGACTGGTGCTAAAAATGCAGTAGAAAGTCGGCCAATCCCTTTTTCACCTTGAGTATATCGATGTTTTAAACCAAAACGGTCTTCTTCAGGTAGAAGGCTTTTCTTGGTTTTTGATGCAGTGCCAATGGTTAGCCAGCTATTACTTAACTGCTCATAAGTCATACCGCAGCCATTATCAATAATGGCACCACATTTTATATCATCATCGAATAAATGGAGGGCGACATCTCGAGCATAAGCATCGTAAGAGTTTTTCCAAAGCTCACTAACAGCTGTGGGGGCATCTGCGATTTGACCTTTGCCTAGGTGGTCGACAGTGCGAGCTTGAGCTTTAAACGAAACCGATTTTCTTGAAGATTCATTTCTCATATCAAATGGTTACATTGGAAAGTAATGCAACCTATTCTATGCACTTTTTTTAATTCAATCCATTTATTATCGATTTAATTAGAACTTTGCCGAGTAAAGGGGGAACAGCATTACCAATCTGTTTACCTTGTTGAGTCGAAGTACCCAAAAAAATAAAGCTATCAGGGAAGGTTTGTAATCGAGCGGCATGGCGTAGTGTCATACCTTGGTTTTTCCAAGGATGAACAAAACGACCTTTAGAGGGATTGTTACATCCGGTAGTGATGGTATTACTTGGTAAGTGGATCATTACTCGGCCATATACGTCTTTATGACCTTTATATCCATTTGAATGGCAGGGCAGTCTAAATTCTTCGCCAGCGTCTTCGCGGCTTCCATTTAAAGGTGTGGCTTCAAATTGCCTAATCATTTTGGGTGTTGGCCGCATTGTGATGTTACAAGGATCACCCTCTTTTACGGCTTCACCATATTCTAGGTTGAGTAGGAGATCTCTTGCTTCATCATCTGCAAGCTTAGTTTTTGGTCGAAAATACTCTTCAATATATTGCTCGATAAGGTCTGCTGGTATTTTTTCAAATACAGTTGAGGCCGTTTTCCAGTAAGGTGATTTATTACTAGACGGTGAGGAGTGTGTCGCTGCTGGCGGAAAATTTGCAGCATCAACATTCAGGTCTTTACGTGTACCAAAGATAAAAACACGTTTACGGTTTTGTGGCACGCCATAGTCTTTAGCGTTGAGAATGTCGCAAAAATGAATGGTATAGCCATGGGTTTCTGCGAGAGCTAGAAGCTGATTGAGATAGTTTTCATGGCGTTTCCATAAAAGTCCCGCCACGTTTTCAATCAAGAACGCTTTTGGTCGTAAACCATCAACAAAATCAAAATACTTCAACAGAAGCTGATTTCGGGGATCATTAATACCTGCACCGTTAATCCTATGAGTCGAGAAGCCTTGACATGGTGGGCCACCAAGGAGCAAATCCAATTTTCCTGGTTTGAGCTTTAACTCTGTCATTAAGGCGGGCAAGTCGACAGCATTAATATCGCCATTAATTAATTTAGTTGGCGCTTTTAGGCGTTCAATGAGGTTACGTTGATAAGTAACGGTAGCGGCTGTATCTAGTTCGATAGCTGCGATGACATCAATGCCACATTGATGTGCGGCAAGAGATAAGCCGCCAGCACCCGAAAATAGATCTATCGCTTTCATTAATCATCAGTCCAAACTCAAATTTCGAACCGCAAATTATACATGGCAAGCACTATTCCGCTAGCTTTTAGTTTGTGATTGAGGAGTTTGTAATTGTGATAAAACTTAATGACTAACTTATATTCACATCGTACAAAATAACGCCACATGCTTAGTCGTTAGAAAGCTTTTTTGCAGAAATGCTTTTGGGGCTATAAGTACAGATACCTGATAGAGCTGAGGCCGTATTAGAATCGACATTGTTGCACCAGTGACCGTCTAAAACAGGGAGGTTTTAGTCGAGCCTACATGGAGGTATGAACGGCGTGTCACTGGGGAAATAATGGAGGTTAAGTGACTCATTTTATGTATCACTTTCTACTCTGTTTTTTAAATTTGATCATTATATCAATTGGTAATGAGTGGAACACCCATAAGCAACTAATCCTCTTTTGCCCTAGAATTTATAAATTGTTGTGCATCTGCCAGTGCAAAATCAAAATGAAATACTAGCCCTGATTGAATTACTTTATTATCAAAGCATACGAACCATTCAAAGCCTCCTCTGAACCGATCTGGGTTTCGTTCGATGTAGATCACGTATCCACACCATTCTTCTTCATAAGCGACAAAATAAGCCTCTTCAAACTGGCTAACGGATTGGTATTCCATGATTTAAACCTAGTGTATTGGTAGGCTTATATTTTCAGTCATTGCTGTTGTATGTCCCACGGACTATGAGTCACATCGAATAGTTTTATTTTATTAGTCGGGCATTTATGTCGTGGTTATCGTATTGAAACGACTTTGGCGCTCAGTTGCTGTTTTATCTGCTCAAGGTAGTGAATTAGGTCACTGGGTTGTTCAAATTCAAGCTGTAGTGTTGGTTGAGAAGCGGTACGGATTTCTGGGTGTAGGTTGTCGCCGTCATTTACGGCTGAAATGATGCTGTAGCGGGGATAATCTTCTTCGCGGCAGATGGGGTCGGCATAGTCGACCCAAAGAATAAAATAGTGGTTGTTGTGTTTGAAGTAAAAGCTGGGACACATGTCGTTTTGGTAGCTTTTATCGATAAGAAATGTGTATAAGCTTAGGTCGAAGCCAAGCTCAAATTTATCGCCAAATGTTTGCTGATAAGCACTCATTTTTTTGCCTTAAATCATCGCATTAAGTGATGTTAAGTATAGCTGAGGCATTTGCTTAACGAACTGTTTTATTTGGTTTAAATGTGTTTTCATTAGTCTGTTTTGGCTGTGTGGTTATGTTCGTTATAACCATCATGTAAAGCCGTATTTATCGTTAACCCTAGCTAATAATTGCCCTATTTTTTGCTAAGAACTCCATCAAAAACTCAATTAATACCGTCACTTTGGTCGGTTGGTATTTTCGCTGTGGATACACGGCGTAAATGCCATGTTCGGGTAACGGATAGTCTGTAAGTAACGCCTGTAAATGTCCGGTTTGCAGAGCTGGCTCAATAATAAAATGTGGCAGGTTGGCGATACCTAGGCCATCGAGACAGGCTTGATGGATGGCATCACTATTATTGACCTGATAGTTTCCTTTGGGTTGAACACGTTGCACGCCATCGGGACTGTGGAAACTCCATTCCACACCATCTTGAAAGTAACTGTAAAACAAGCAGTTGTGCTGAGTTAACTCGCTAGGAGTCATGGGTAAACCGTGCTGCGCGAGATATGCGGGGGACGCGCAAATCACGCTCAAACAAGGGGCAATTTTACGGGCGATAAGGCTGGAGTCGGGTAATTCGCCGATACGAATGGCTAAGTCGAAGCCGCCTGCGATTAAATCTGTGGTCTTGTCATCCATTTGCATTTGCAGCTGGATATCGGGGTAACGCCTTAAAAATTCAGCTATTAATGGCGAAATATATCTGCGTCCAAACGCCATAGGTACTGAAATCCGCAAATTGCCTCTAGGTGTTTGCTGCAATTCAGAGATGGCATCCAATCCTTCTTGGGTGAGCTGTACCGCCGGGCGAATGTACTCGAAATAGCGCGCGCCAGCGTCGGTTAGGCTTAAGCTGCGGGTGGTGCGTTGTAATAGTTGAATCCCTAAGTGCTGCTCCAACTGTGTGATTCGTTTGCTGATGGCTGATTTACTGAGTCCAAGCTTTTGTCCCGCCGCAGAAAAACTACCGCATTCGACCACAGTGACAAAAATGGGTAGAGCAGAAAAATGTTCCATGAGCGTCCTATTCTGTTGAGGCGAGGTCGGTTACTGTATTTCGATTCGATGTAATCAGTCTTCAATTAAGCGGGCCAAGAGATAAACCAGACAGGGCACGTTTACTGTTGAGTTATGTTCAACGATAGGTTGCATTGTCACGGTATTATCCGTCATGGATAAAGATAGTAGACTATTTTGCAACAAAAACCGTGTTCCTATAAATAGAATCTTGCGCCTGTTTTGCGCGTTCGATGTCATGTTGGATGAGGCCGACTGCATGATCCCGAGTTGAGTTTGGCGATGCGTTAATTTGCTATGGTGTTAGCGGCTTCCCTATACTGCCAGTGGTGGCAATTTTTAATTAGTTACATTTTATCTTTTGTTAGGAGTGTTATTTTGTCCTCAAACCAAACCTATTCCTCGGCCACGCCCTATGCTTGGGTGCTTTTCGACGCCGATGAAACGTTATTTTATTTCGATGCCTTTGAAGGACTAAAGTTGATGTTTGCTGGCTTTGGTGTTGAGTTTACTCAGGCCGATTTTGAGGAATACCAAAGGGTAAATAAACCGCTTTGGGTTGCTTATCAGGATGGCAAGATCAGCGCCGCCGAGCTGCAAACTATCCGTTTTGAGCCTTGGGCGGCAAAGCTTAATGTGTCGCCACAAACCTTAAACAGTGCATTTTTAGCCGCCATGGCAGAGATTTGTGCGCCGCTGCCTGGTGCGCGCGAATTGCTATCGGCATTGCAAGGTAAGGCTAAGCTGGGGATTATCACTAATGGCTTTACTGAGTTGCAGACGGTGCGTTTACAGCGAACAGGCTTGCAGCATCATTTTGATATTTTAGTGATTTCAGAGAAAGTCGGCATCGCCAAACCCGATGTGGGTATTTTTGAGCATGCGCTTGAGTTAATGGGGCGGCCAGCGCGTGAGCAAGTATTAATGGTCGGTGATAATCCCCATTCCGATATCCAAGGTGGTATCAATGCTGGTATTCATACTTGCTGGTACAACGTCCATGGCCATGCTGCGCCAGCGGGGATCACCCCACATTATCAAGTGAACTCCCATCAAGAGCTGCAACAGATACTGGGGCTTTAAGACAACATTTGGGGTACATATTGCCGTACACATAATGCGAAAAGGGGTTAACCTTTGCAGGTTAACCCCTTTTCTAACAATCACTTAATCTAAAAGATTAGTTCATGCCATATTTCTTTAATTTCTTACGCAGAGTACCGCGGTTGATACCTAGCATGTTTGCTGCGCGGGTTTGGTTGCCGCGAGTGTGTTGCATGATGATGTCAAGCAGAGGTGCTTCAACTTCACTTAGCACCATTTCATACACTTCTTGTGCTTCCTGACCGTCCAACTGTGCGAAGAAGTTAGTTACGGCACGCTTAACAGCGTCACGTAATAACTGGGGCTTGATAGTGCCGTTTGCGGTTTCGATTTTGCCAACGGTAAGCTGGTGAACTTCTGTGTTAGTTGTCTGATCAAACATTCTATTCTGCTCTTTATTAATTCTTTACTAATTCATCAAAATAATATTCCACGAGGGAATACTGTTCTGCAGCGGTTTCCAGCTGATTAAAGTCAGCCCGAAACTGGCGCTGATCCTCCTGGTCTAGGTACCATCCGATATGTTTTCTGGCGAAGCGGATACCCTTATATTCACCATACAAATCATAAAGTTTGGTGAGGTGTTCCAGCATCACTTGACGCTGTTCTACCACCTCAATGGGCGCTAGCTTATTACCCGTCTCCAAGTAGTGCTGGATTTCTCTGAAAATCCAAGGTCGTCCTTGAGCACCCCGTCCTATCATCAGAGCATCGACACCGGTGTAATCCAGCACAAAGCGGGCTTTCTCCGGACTGTCGATATCCCCGTTTGCGACAACAGGAATCGAGACATTCTGTTTAATTGCTTTAATGGTGTCGTACTCGGCGTCGCCTTTGTACATGCATTGTCTCGTGCGGCCATGAACGGCCAGCGAGGCGATGCCACAATCCTCGGCAATCTGGGCGATTTGAACACCGTTCCTGTGTTCAGGCTCCCAGCCTGTGCGAATTTTTAACGTAACGGGCACATCTACTGCAGCTACCACGGCTTGTAAAATGTCTTTTACGAGGGGCGGATTTTGCATTAAGGCTGAGCCTGCCAGCTTTTTATTCACTTTTTTTGCAGGGCATCCCATGTTGATATCAATGATATGGGCGCCTTGTTCAACGTTGAACTGGGCGGCCTGCGCCATTAACTCTGGATCTGCACCTGCAATTTGCACTGAGCGAATACCTTCCTCACCAGAATGTGTCATACGCTGGCGGCTCTTATCCGTATCCCAAACCTCAGGATTGGATGAAAGCATCTCCGACACCGCTAAGGCTGCACCATAACGAAGACAGAGATTACGGAAAGCTTGATCGGTGACACCTGCCATTGGTGCCACGATCAGCTGATTCTTCAGTTGATAGGGTCCAATCTGCATTTACTGTTTCACCTTAGCTCTTCAAAGGGGCGCTATAGTAGCCCTTTTTATTGGCCGTGAAAAGGTCAATAAATGACCTAGGAGCAATTTTTTTTCTTGACTTTTTAGCCTTGAGAAGTCATCGACAAAATAAGCCTAAGCCAGTGGTGGCGCATGTTGCGCCACCCTTTAGCGTTATTTGCGCGTACCTGTCAAGCGGCTCCAATCTTCTTTGTGAGCCGCTTCGTCCATGTCGAACCATTGGCTATAAAAGTCAGAGATTTCTTGCGCTTGCTCTTTTAGGAGTCCAGAGAGGGCTAATTTACCGCCTGTTTTGACTCGGTCGGCGATAAGGGGGGCGAGTTCGCGCAGTGGGCCTGCGAGAATATTGGCAACTAATACATCGGCCTTAAGATCGGCGGGTTGATCTTCAGGCAGGTAGAGCTCGAGTTGGTCGGCAACATCGTTACGCTCGGCATTGGCTTTTGAGGCGTCAATGGCTTGATAGTCGATGTCGATACCAGTGACTTTTTTCGCGCCCAGTTTTAGGGCGGCAACGGCAAGAATCCCTGAGCCACAACCAAAGTCGATCACTTCTTCGTTGCTTAGATCTAAGCTGTCTAACCACTCTAAACACAGTGCTGTCGTGGGGTGAGTGCCTGTGCCGAAGGCCAGACCCGGATCTAAGATCACGTTGACTGCACTTGGATCGGGCACTTCACGCCAGCTTGGGCATATCCATAGGCGTTTACCAAATTGGATTGGGTGGTAGTTATCCATCCATTCGCGAACCCAATCTTTGTCTTCAATTTGCTCGATTTTATGGCTGAAGTGTTCACCTAAAAACGGCAGGGTTTTCAGCATCTCAATGCTTGGGGTTAGATCGGTATCTGCTTCGAATAGCGCGACAACCACGGTATCACGCCACAGCGGGGTTTCACCCAGTTTAGGTTCAAAAATCGGGGTGTCTTTACCATCTTCAAAGGTAATGGAGACTGCGCCTTCTTCCATGAGTAAGTCGCTGATGGTTTCTGCATCATCACTGTTAGTGTTAATGCGGAGTTGGATCCAAGGCATGGGTTAAATCCTGTGGCTAGGGTTAAAAAATATCACGCTATTGTATACCCAAACCGCGCTAAATTGCAGAATTCGATGGCAATTTCGCATTGTTCAATTAGATAAATGAGTTGCTGTGCAGCAGGGGATTGGCGAGTGATAAATGGATTTTATTCTACGCCGACAAAGAGTTAGTCAGTCATCCTTTTTGTGCGAAAATGCGAACCGGTCGTTTCGATTTTAAGTATAAACATATGAAATATAATGGTTAATTGGTTTTACCTTTGTTTGGTTTTTTACTTGCTTTTTGTGATCGCCTTCTAAGAGTTGACGCTGCTCCCGTGAGTTACCTCACGCTTTAAATCTGTGACACTCAGCCGGGTATTTTGTTACTGCTATGGTGTAGTTTGCAAAGAGGTGTCAACAAACCATCAAAGGTAAAAGCAAGATGATAAGCGTAACGCGCGTTCACACTAGGGTGAAAACACAGGGGATAGGTCACCCTTGGTCGGCTAAGGCTGATCGATTACAGAGCGCGACAGGCATTATGTTGGGATGCTTCCTGTTGTTGCATATGCACTTCGAGTCGAGCATTTTGCTGGGCAAAGAGGCATTTTACCAAGTTGTACAACTGCTTGAAGGCGGTATGTTTAGTAGTACAGGCCATGGCTTTCCGATGGTTACTAAAGTCTTCTCGGTTTTTATGCTGTTAGTGGTGATATTGCATGCCGCAGTTGCGCTTAGGCGGTTTCCGGCACAACTGGGTCAGTGGCGGGCATTGCGCTCGCATTTAGGTGGCATTAATCACCGTGATACCCATGCATGGTTTTGGCAGCTCATTACTGGCTTTATTCTGTTTTTCTTGGTGCCTGTACATCTGTTTACCATGATCTTAAATCCTGAGATTGGCCCACATTTATCCGCCGAGCGTGTTTATCACGATAATGCTTGGCTGCTTTATGCCTTATTGCTGCCCGCAGTGGTGATCCACGCCATGATTGGTTTGTACCGTGTGGCAGTTAAGTGGGGCATTACCACTCAACGCTCCGGCTTACGTAAACTCGCTAAGGTATTGATTATCTATTTGTTGTGCCTAGGTAGCGCTAGCTTAGTTACTTATATGTTGATCGGCAGCGAGTTGAGTGTTCCTGTGCAGCCCTATGTGCCCCAGTAATTTGAATGCCAACCCTGCTGCGCGCGTTGCACTGAGATAATTCGCAGCAGGATTTTGTGTCGCTGCCACTCGTTTTTATTGGTTCTATCGCTAATAGTTAAGCATTCGATTAATTATTCGCCTCCTAGTTGATCTAACTCAGGTTTGTTGTTGGATTTGTGAGCGATATTAATTTTTAAAGATCACTTAATGAGCTTGGCTCAATAGAGCCTGTGGCGCGAGGCGAAAGCAATGGCAATCAAACTAAGTATAAAAAAATGGAGTGCGTGGCTGGATTTAAGCCAGAGTGTGTCGGGTGTCATTTTGGCGGTGTTTTTATGGAGTCACTTAGTGTTGGTGTCGTCCATTTTGTTGGGTGGCGATGCCATGAACTGGGTGGCGCGCACTATGGAGCTAAGTTTTCTCTCTAGTGATGGTCATGGCTATCCCTGGGTGGTGACTTGTATTGCCATCGGTATCGGCGCTTTAGCGTTAGTGCATGTGCTAGTGGCATTGCAGAAGCTACCGATGAGTTTGCGTCAGCAAAGGGCGCTGCAACAGCAGATGCAAGTGATTAATCATAGCGATACTCGCCTCTGGCGTTGGCAAGCCATTACGGGTGTGGTGATCCTTTTATTGCTGCCGGTGCATCTGTGGCTTATCGGCTCGGCGCCTGAAACCATTGGCCCGCAGGGTAGCGCCGAGCGGATTTGGAACCAAGGTGTATGGATGGTGTATTTGCCGCTATTGCTGACGGTGGAGTTACATGCGGCCATCGGGATTTACCGCGTAGCACTGAAGTGGGGCGCGGCGCGTGATCTTAATAGTCGCAGCCGTTTACGTAAGATCAAAACGATTGTGAGTATCGCGTTTGTCACTGTAGGGATTGCTTCTTTATTGGCATTTTTACCCCATGCGAGTTGAGTGAGATATAACAAAAGAGTGTTGTCCTAAAACAATAACAGCAGTACCCGTTAAGGAGCAGGCGTGAAACTGATTTATACCGATTCATTAGTGGTTGGTGCCGGATTGGCAGGGCTAAGGGTTGCCATTGCCTCTAAAGAGCGTGGGCTGGATACCTTAGTGCTATCGCTTATTCCTGCTAAACGTTCTCACTCCGCCGCAGCGCAGGGGGGAATGCAGGCAAGCCTTGGCAACGCAGTTAAAGGCATGGGTGATGATGAAGATGTGCACTTTCAAGACACTGTGAAAGGTTCTGACTGGGGCTGTGATCAAGAGGTCGCGAGAATGTTTGCCCATTGTGCGCCCAAGGCAGTACGTGAGTTAGCCAACTGGGGGGTGCCTTGGTCACGTGTTAGTGCTGGTCCACGGGAAGTCATTGTTAACGCACAAAAAGTTACTCTACAGGAAGCCGAAGAAGCCCATGGGTTAATTAATGCCCGCGACTTTGGTGGCACCAAAAAGTGGCGCACCTGCTACACCGCCGATGGTACGGGTCACTCCTTACTCTATGCCATGGATAACAAAGCCATTTCGATGGATATTCCGGTCCATGAGCGCGTCGAAGCGCTGGCGATTATCCACGATGGAGAGCGTTGTCACGGGGTGATTGCCCGCTGCCTAATCTCGGGTGAATTGCGCGCTTATGTGGCGAAATCAACCACCATAGCTACCGGTGGCTATGGCCGAATTTATGAAGTCTCAACCAATGCGATTATCTGCGAGGGGATAGGTCAGGCGCTGGCACTCGAAACGGGCGTGGCGACCCTTGGTAATATGGAAGCGGTGCAGTTCCACCCAACGGCGATTGTGCCCGTAGGGATTTTAACCACAGAGGGTTGCCGCGGTGACGGTGGCTTGCTGCGGGATAAAGACGGCTACCGTTTTATGCCGGACTATGAGCCAGAGAAAAAAGAACTGGCATCGCGGGATGTAGTGTCTCGCCGCATGACCGAACATATGCGTAAAGGTAAGGGCGTCGATAGCCCCTATGGCCCGCATTTATGGCTCGATATTACCCTGCTGGGGCGCAAACATATCGAAACCAACCTGCGTGAAGTGCAGGAGATTTGCGAGAATTTCCTTGGGATCGACCCGGCGAAGGATTGGATACCCGTGCGTCCGACTCAGCATTACTCCATGGGTGGTATTCGCACCAAAGCCACCGGTGAAAGTCCGCAGCTCAAGGGCTTATTCAGCGTGGGCGAAGCCGCCTGTTGGGATATGCATGGCTTTAACCGCTTGGGCGGTAACTCGCTCGCTGAAACCGTAGTGGGCGGTATGATTATTGGTAAATATGTCGCTGATTTTTGTGAGAATAATAGCCTTGAAATCAATACCCAGCTTGCCGAAAAATTTATGCGGCAGGTACAGACTGAGATCGACACCTTAGTCGATGGCGATGGTCAAGAAAACCCCTTCGAACTTAAGCACGCAATGCAGCGAATTATGATGGATTACGTGGGGATTTTCCGTAATGGCCCTGAACTCGATAAAGCAGTGACAGAGCTGAAAGCCCTGCTTGAACGTTCACGCAAACTCGGTATTAAGTGTAAAAAACGCCACGCCAACCCAGAGCTGGTGGAGGCATTGAGGGTGAAGCGCATGCTCAAGGTAGCGCTGACCGTTGCTTGCGGCGCTGCCGCTCGCACCGAAAGCCGCGGTGCCCATGCCCGTGAAGATTATCCACAGCGTAATGACCGCGATTGGCTTAATCGCACCCTCGCCAGTTGGCCTGATGCCAATGCGTTGGAACCCGTGTTGAGCTACGAGCCGCTAGATGTGATGAAGATGGAACTGCCACCGGGATACCGGGGTTATGGTATCGACAATGCGATTGCTCACCCCGATACCGCAAAACGTGAGCAACAAATTGCTGAAATTTTGGCAGGGCTTGGGGAGGATGCCGATCGTTATCAACGCCAAGCGGCGCTGATGCCTTTCGAGCTGCCGCCCAGCCTGCAAGCTAAAAATGAACGTTTAAGTGATACCTTACAAAAACCCTCTGCCAATGCGTTAGGAGAAAAATCATAATGACCCAAGGTCGCCAGTTAACCTTTAATATTTTTCGTTATGATCCACAGGAGCCAAACGATAAGCCGAAAATGGTGCGTTACCAGCTCACCGAAACGCCGGGGATGACAGTATTTATTGCCCTCAATAAGCTGAGAGAAGAGCAAGATACGTCGTTGCAGTTTGACTTTGTCTGTCGGGCAGGGATTTGTGGCAGTTGTGCCATGGTGATCAATGGTTTTCCGACATTAGCTTGCCGCACCTTAACCGCCAAATATCCCAAGGGCGAGATTACCCTGATGCCGTTACCTGGCTTTGAATTGATCGGTGATTTATCGGTTAACACAGGTAAATTTATGCGTGAACTCGCTGAGCGGTTAAAGCTATGGTTACATCCTAAGGCGAATGATATCAGCATCCATCGCCTCGAAGATCCTATGGCTCCTGAAGAAGCTGCTCGCCTGTATGAGTTGGAGCGCTGCGTCGAGTGTGGCGTTTGCGTATCAGCCTGCGCGACCAAGCAAATCCGCGAGACCTTTGTCGGTGCAGTTGGCATGATGAAAATTGCCCGCTTTGAACTCGATAGCCGTGATGCCCGCACTGCGGAGGATTTTTACCATGTGATCGGTAATCAGGATGGGGTGTTTGGGTGCATGACCTTGCTCGGCTGCCAAGACAACTGTCCGAAGGATTTACCCCATATGCAACAGATTGCTTATCTACGCCGAAAAATGGCGATGACGTTGGTTTAGCTTTATTTACGCAGTTGATTTAAAAATAGAAAGCGCCAAATTTGGCGCTTTCTTGTTGGTGATGCTAGCAAGCATAACTCTTGTGGATCTCGACTTTCTCTACTAACTGCTCGGAGGTGGCGACAAAGGTATTAAAGTGTGGGCTTGCCATATGCGCATCCAGTGCTGCTTGGGATTGCCACACTTCATACATCCAAAACTGATTAGTATTATCTAAAGAATGATGCAGCGTATACTCCAAACAGCCTGCCTCGGTGTGGGTGTCACTTACCAGTTGTTTGAGGACTTTAAAGAGTGAATCACTCTGGCCTGAATGCGCTTGGATTTGCGCAAAAACCGTGATTTTCATTGGCTAAATCCCTCAAGCACAATTTTACCAATCGCTTTGCCCGACTCAATTTGTGCATGGGCCTTTAGCAAGTTTTGCGCATTAATCGTGCCGTAATGCTCACCAAAGGTGCTTTTTACTTTGCCGGTATCGATAAGCTCTGCAATGCGATTGAGTAGATGGTGCTGGGCAATCATATCCTCGGTTTGATACAGGCTGCGGGTAAACATGAGCTCCCAATGCAGCGACAGGCTTTTACGCTTAAGCTTCATCACATCTAACGGGGCTACCGGATCATCAATCAGTGCCAGTTTTCCTTGTGGTTTGAGCACTTTTACAATTTCGTCAAAGTGCTTATCGGTTTGAGTCAGGCTAATCACATGGGTGACATCGGCAATATCTAGCTTAGCCAGCTCTTCCGAGAGGGGTTTATTGTGATTAATCACTGCATCGGCACCTAAGGTTTGCACCCAAGTTGCTGATTCTGGCCGTGATGCGGTACCGATAACCTCTGCTCCAGTCAATTTGACCGCCAGTTGAGTGATAATCGAACCCACACCACCTGCGGCACCGATAATCAGAATACGTGCATCCGTGGCGGAGCCATCTTGTGGTAGACCTAAACGGTCAAACAGCAATTCCCAAGCCGTGATACTGGTTAAGGGTAAGGCTGCCGCCTGTGCGTTGCTTAAGGTTTGCGGTTTATGGCCGACAATGCGCTCATCCACTAACTGATATTCGGCATAGCTGCCACTGCGGCTAATATCGCCAGCATACCAAACCTCATCACCTACCTTAAATAGGCTGACTTTGTCCCCGATAGCTTTTACAACGCCGACGGCATCCCAACCGAGGATTTTATACTCCCCAGCAGGCGCTGAGCTTGATGCGCGGATCTTGGTATCAACGGGGTTAACCGATATGGCCTTAACCTCGACTAACAAATCAAAACCCGTTGGAGTTGGTTTGGCTAATGTTATGTTTTCTAATGCATTATGCGCATTGACTGCGCCTGCTGTTTGGTAACCTACGGCTCTCATAATCATTCCTCACTGGCGACTCATGTCTGTCACTTGTCATTGAGCACCATTGTGTGAAATATTAACCTTTAGATAAACGGGGTAAAGTTTGTTATTTTTTCAAAGGAAATTTGATAATCATGTTGCTTAATGATCTCGCCTTATTTGTTCGCGTTGCCGATTGCGGCAGCATTTCGGCCGCAGCGGCCGAAATGGACCTCTCTGCTGCTTCAGCGAGCGCAGCGATTAAACGTCTTGAAAAACAGCTTGATACGAGTTTGTTTGTGCGCACGACTCGCAGCCTGAGATTAACCGCTCAAGGGGAGCGTTACCTGATCCATTGCCGCCGCGCCTTAAGTGATCTCGCCCTTGGAGAGCAGGCGATTGCCAGCGATAAAGGTAAGGTCTCTGGCACCTTAAGCCTGTCGGTGTCATCTGACTTTGGGCGAAACTTATTTGTCCCTTGGCTCGATGACTTTCTCTTGGATTTTCCACAGCTGCAAGTGCGTCTGCATTTGGGCGACAATATCAGCAGTTTTTACCACGATAAAATTGATGTGGCGGTGCGTTATGGTAAGCCGCAGGATTCTAATCAAGTTGCCTTTCCGATTTGCAGTGCTGACAGAGTGTTATGTGCATCGCCGGACTATCTCGCCAAATTTGGTCAACCCGAAACCTTAGAGCAGCTAACACAACATAACTGCTTGTTTTATAAGTTAGATGAGAGAACTCACGATCAATGGCAATTTGAGCGTGATGGCCAGGAATGTAAAGTCCGCGTCACGGGGAATCGTAGTGCCAATGATGCTGAAATTGCGCGCCGCTGGGCGGTAGCAGGAAAGGGGTTAGTGTTTAAGTCGAGCTTAGATTTGGCAGAGGATATTATGGCTGGGCGTTTAGTGCCCTTGTTACCAGAATATCGCGGCGAGTCGGTCAATTTATACTTAGTGTGCCCAGGACGCGAACATGTCACACCCGTGGTGTTACTGCTTCGCGAAATGTTACGTCGCCGTTGTAAAGAATTGCAAACTCAACTGGCTGCTCATCATATTATCCCAAACTACCGTTAAGCTATTTGCATTATGGTGGCATATGTAAATAATCGCACTGCATGTTGTTATTTATTGTTTTTAATCTGTTTTTAAATTGTGTTTTATGGCGGTTTTTTCTGTTATGAATTGTGTTGTTTATGTTTAATGTCGCTAATTTTTTCTGATCTAACTCATATTTATTTTAATTGCATATGAGTTGTCGCTGGCTTGAGTTGAAAAGCATTTTTTTTCGTGCGTATGATGCGATAAATGTATCGTTTTGTATCTTTAACTGTGGGTCACAGTGGAGATTATTTATAGTATGACGTATTGACTGAAAATGTTAACTAAATTAGCCACAACAAATTACTCAAAAATACCGAAACATCTTTATCCCATAGTCGGTGGATTACTGGTGCTCGGAATATTATGGTTGAGCTTATCGCTAAGTGTTTCTGCTAAAAATGAAATTTATTCTTTTGAAAAGAATGATTTTTTAATGGCTTCGACACTTGTGGCGCAGAGTGAGTTTGTGGGCCATAAATCGACAATCGTACTGAATGAATATAGTGTTACACTTTGGAATTGGTTTTGTGAAACTAATTTTGAAAGCATATTTATTGGACTGTCATTTTTTGTTTTATTTAGTGTTATTTATTTCATTTCAGCTATTTTTCTGCGTAGTTACATTCTTAATTTGGAACATTGTTATTCCATTTTACTTAATTGGATAAAGTCTATTCAAGCAAGTACATCCTAGCGCTATATAGAGCGCATCCTAACTATCAATATTTTCATCAAAATATAAATCAAGGTTTTATTATGCAACCAACGAATAATCAATATTATTCGTCGATTTCTCGTCGACGAAATAAATGGTCTGTGTTTTTCTGCTTGCAGGTGATGCTGGCGAGTTTTTCATTTGTCGGCCAAGTATTGGCTGTCAATGAATTTGAGTTAGCCACGGATGCACAAGCTGCAAAATGGTCTGGCTACGTTAATGTTGGGTTTACCCGAAACATTTATGACTCGGATAGTTATTACGCCTATCAAGCCTATAACATCGATAGCCGGATCGATTACAAGGCAAATTGGGGCAATGTGCTGTTTACCCTTGGGGGCGAAAAGCAAACATTGCATGGCAAAGAGTCCAGTTTTTATGACCCTTTGCTGGAATACCGTACACCACTGTATGCCTTAAGCGATACCGTCTCATTCAAAGGCAGTTTAGGTGTGTATTTGCCCGCAGAGCGCGAATCAAAATTGGATAGGTTGCAATATGCACCGCGTATTGCTGCGTACTTATTTTGGAGCCCGCTAGATAACCTAAGTTTTTATTTTTCACCGCGCTATCGCTACAACGCTTACCAATACAAAACCGCTGGTGAGCGCGTGTTAGTTGAACAGCAACTCGATGGATTACTCGATGCTTATTGGCAAATTACGGCTAATTGGTATTTGGACGTGAGTGGTCGTTATCGAGTCTCCAAAAACTATTACGGTCGCCGACTCGACGATCAATTTACCTTCGCCCAAGAACTCGGTTGGTCGTTTAAGCCTGACTGGGTGTTGGCTGTTGGTCATAACAATAGTGGTCGTTTCTATAACCCAGAAGTGGGGACATCTCAGGGATTTGAGATTTATGACAAAAAGAGTTCAACCTTTTATTTGTCAGTTACTAAATATCTATAAAAACAGTAGTTAAGAGGAATCTATGAAGAAGTCCATGGTATGTCTGGCGATAACCAGCGCACTGACCCTTGTGGGGTGTGGTGCCGGTGATGAGCCTTATAAAGAACTCCCCAAAGATGAAAAGCAAGTCACCACTGCCGACATCGATAAAGCCACTGAGCGGCAATATCTCTACATTCGCAGCGTGGGTAAGGCTCCGCGTTATGCCGCCGAGGTGCGAGGTTTTACCCAAGGTGATCCTAAGTTGGTAACCTTGCATAAAACAGAGAATGGTATCCAAGTACGTCAAATTGACCGAGATAATATCGGATTAGGCCATGACAGCCGTTATCCTAATGAATATAACCAAGCGCCAGTGTTAACCATTCCTGGTGAATATATCGACTTTAAATGTACCGAAGATAAATGGCGTGAGTGTATTAACGTAGAGCAAGTTAACACCGATGCTAATTTAACATGGCAGGATAAGCGCTACTTTGTCCCCGATTTTGCCAAAGCTAAAATTGCCGAGTTGGGCATTAATGACATATTTACCTTTGGTGAATGTGTGACTGAAACAGAGGCCCCGCGTCTAGTGAATACTCAAGGCCAAAAAGGCTATGAGATGGATTTAGCTAAGGGCGTGGTTAACTTTGAAATTGAGCATACCTATCAGGCTTCACCAAGTTGCTTTAACCAATTTTACGGTGGCAACCTCGACAATCTATCCTTTACGACCACTGAGTTTATTTCGATTGTGGCGGTGGATCAGTTAGCCAGTAAAGACTATCAAGCGATTCCCTATGCCGAAAATGAAAAGGGCGCATTTGGTTTCTTTACTTCCTCACATACTTATCGTGATGCGACTGATTCAGAGGGCGTTGACGGGTATGTGCGTACCTACATGAATCGCTTCAATCCGGCCAAATCGGAACTGACTTATTACCTGAGTAATAATTTCTACGACGCGAAAAATAAACCCTTTTTGGATGCTGCTATCGAGTCCGTGACGGCAATTAACATTCAAAACAAGTTGTATAAAACGGGTTTTCCACAGATAAAACTTGAGCAAGCCCACGATAAACGCCATGGCGATCTGCGCTATAGCAACATCACTTTATTTGATGAACCGCTGGATAATGGTTTGGCGGGTTATGGCCCATCCGCGGCAAACCCGCTTACAGGCGAAATTGTGAGTGCGCGAGTCAATCAATACAGCTCGAATCTAAAACAAGGCGCAGTACGTTACTATCGCCAAGTGCGTTTAGATTATAACAGAGGCAAATTGGACGCGAATTCAGTCACATCGTTAACGGGCGAGCCTTATGTGTCGAATCTAAACAAGCCAGATGTCAGCGTTGATACTGTGCCAGTTGAGGCGGCGGCATTTGAACAACCGACTCAGCAGCTTATTGCAGCACCCAAATCAATGTTATTAACGCCTAAGGATAATAGTCTCGATGCTTTGGCGGATTTTGATGAAAAAACACAAGCGTTTTGGTCTGAAAATTCAATGATGCATGTGGATACCGTGTTTGCTACAGGTGGTAGTAATCGTGAATTACCTCGCGGTATCAAAGGTCATGAAATTGATTGGAAAAAAGCCGAAATGTGGGTTGATGGCAAAGTGGGCGGTAAATTAGCGGCATTTGAAGATTTGCCGATAAGTTTACAAGACTCATTAACTACAGCCCTTGCTGCACAAGCATTTGCCGGCACCTTGACCCATGAATTAGGGCATACCTTTGGCTTAAGACATAACTTTGCTGGGAGTCGCGACCACGACAATACCTTTAACCAAGCACAACTGACGGAGTTAAAAGCCGCCTTTAGCGATGCAGGTTACCCAGATATTACTGTTAATGCCGAGTTTTCGAGCCAAATGGACTACAACGTGAATCGGTTTGCAACCACGTTTGAACCCTATGACTTAGCGGCGTTACGTTTTGGCTATGCCCGCGAAGTGGAAACAAAGGCTAACGAGTTTGTATCGCTCAAAGCGGAAGATGCTAAGCGTCGCGACGAACTTGCCAAAGGCATTGTTAACGGGGATACCCGATTTGGCGCGCTTTACAATATTGAGCAAAACAATAGCCTACGTCAGTATTCTTATTGCACAGATGAACATGTGTCCCTTAACAGCAACTGTAATCGTGGTGATGCGGGTAAAAACTTAGATGATATTAACCAGTTCTATATCGATAAGTATTTTGATAGCTACGAGACCATGAACCTACGCCATAATCGTCAATCTTTGTTTGAGGATCATAGTCTAAGTTACACCATCAATCGTAAAGTTCAGTTTGATGAGATACGTCAATTCATTGAAGATGTGAGCTTTTTAGAGCAATTATTTGGTCTATCAGAAAACTTTTTTGCTGGTGAGTGCGACCGACTGGCTGCGGCAGGTAGCGAGGCTTGGTATTGTGCGAATCAGCGGGCAATGAATCAGTCGGCCGATTTCTTCCTTAAGCTAGTGGGAGAAAACGACGCCACATTGGACGTCACATACAAACAAGCTGATGGCAGCGTAGCGTTAAGACAGCAGTACAATTTTGCTAAGGTACTTGAGCAATATCGTTTTAAAAGCGGCGATATGAAGGCGCAATTTGAGCCGGGTGAGGTGATCAGTCAGTTCTCTGATTCCCCAGAAGCCTTGAAAGAGTTGATCATTAAATCGCAAATAAATCCTCAATTTCAGGATTTATTAACGGCTGATGTTAGCTTTTCGGGCCGCTTACTCAATGGTATTAAAACGCCTGCATCCTCACCTAACCATCCGTATGTGAATGAGCGCGACGTGTTAGGTGTATGGCCTGATAAATTGTTAGCCGTGCGAGCCTTAGTATCACGTACAACGCCCCGCAGCACATCGAGTCGTGGTTACAAAGCATTGGTTGATTTACCGAATGTGGGTCCAGTGTTCCAAGATATGTTGTGTAAGATGACCATGGGTGAAGGCCCTGGGCTGACTCGTGGTAATGCACCGCTCTTTACCGAAAGCTGTGGCGTGAGTGGTAAGCTCGATAGCTATCTGCCTTATTACACTGATTTTGCCCAACAAAGTATTGAGCCATTACCTAATTACGATCGTTCAGTTTCACGTTACTTCCAATTTGATACTGTTAACGGCCAACCAAAAGGTAAGAGCAATTTACTGCAGATGATATTACGGCAAGTGGTACTTGCATCGGTTGACAGTGATTATCAAGGCGAGCAAAAAGCCAGAGTATGGCGTGAATACGTCGGTATTCATCTAGCCGGCCCTGCATTAGCCACACAAGCGGAAGTGACAGTAAATGGCCGTGTGTATGCTGCGACCGCAGAAAACACTTTAGCATTGGCGCTGATCAACCGAATTAAAGAAATGGAAACCTTTAAGGCGCAGGTCGGCGAGGCCACGCTTGCCATCAAGTTAAACAACGGTACAGTAGGTGAGATAATTGATGGGCAACTAAGCCGAGATCAGTTAGTTCTCAGTTATTTGCCTGTGCTTGATTAAGTCACTTGAATCGAGTGAGCCGCACCCGCGGCTTTGCAATCCATCACCATGTGTAAAACGTAAAAAAAGGCCGCTCAGTGAGCGGCCTTATTATTCATACAATCTTATATGGCTTAAGACTTTGCGCGTTTCATCGCGGTGAAGAATTCTTCGTTAGTCTTAGTCATCGCCAGCTTATCAATGAGGAATTCCATTGCACTGACTTCATCCATTGGATTGAGGATCTTACGCAGGATCCACATTTTTTGCAGTTCGTCAGGATTTGTCAGCTTCTCTTCACGACGAGTACCGCTGCGGTTAAAGTCAATCGCAGGGAAGACGCGTTTTTCAGCGGCTTTACGTGACAGATGCAGCTCTTGGTTACCAGTACCTTTAAACTCTTCGTAAATCACTTCGTCCATCTTAGAACCGGTATCGACTAACGCAGTAGCGATAATGGTTAAGCTGCCGCCGTGTTCGATGTTACGTGCTGCACCGAAGAAGCGTTTTGGACGGTGCAGGGCGTTTGCATCCACACCACCGGTTAACACTTTGCCTGATGAAGGGATAACAGTGTTGTAAGCACGCGCTAAACGGGTGATAGAGTCGAGCAGAATCACCACGTCTTTTTTGTGTTCGACTAAACGCTTAGCCTTTTCAATAACCATTTCAGCCACTTGTACGTGACGGCTTGCTGGTTCGTCGAAGGTAGATGCAATAACTTCACCTTTAACGAGGCGTTGCATCTCGGTTACTTCTTCTGGGCGTTCATCGATCAGCAGAACCATCAATACCACTTCAGGGTTGTTGTAGGTAATGGATTGCGCAATGTTTTGCAGTAATAGCGTTTTACCCGCTTTTGGTGGCGCAACGATCAGACCACGTTGACCTTTACCGATAGGTGAGCATAAATCCAGAATACGGGCAGTGATGTCTTCAGTTGAGCCATTACCACGCTCCATACGCATACGTTCTTCTGCGTGGAGTGGCGTTAAGTTTTCAAAGAGGATTTTATTGCGAGAGTTTTCAGGTTTATCAAAGTTAACTTCGTTAACTTTTAACAGGGCAAAATAACGTTCACCTTCTTTTGGTGGACGAATCTTACCAAAAATGGTGTCACCCGTTCGCATGTTGAAACGGCGAATTTGGCTTGGTGACACGTAAATATCATCAGGGCCAGCTAAGTAAGATCCATCTGCACTTCGTAAGAAACCGAATCCGTCTTGGAGTATCTCTAATACGCCGCCACCGAAAATGTCTTCGCCACTTTTGGCGTGGGCTTTAAGGATGGAGAAAATAATGTCCTGCTTGCGAGCACGGGCCATATTTTCGAGTTTCATGTTTTCGGCTAGCGAAACTAGGTCGGATATCGGCGTGTCTTTTAATTCAGTTAAGTTCATGTTGGGGATCTTGTGTTACGCGACAAAGCTTACCGCGATCAATCAGTAAAGTTTGTGATTCAGGATAGTGATTGACGAGCGAGAAGTGGTTTAGTTAGAAAGAATCTGGTTATTAAAGTAGCACTAACAAAGCGGGGCGTCCAGAAATTTAGGGGCATTCCGGCACAATTTAATTTCAGCTTGTGCCGGAGGTCACTCATAACGACAACAAATTAGATTTGTGCGTCGATAAACTCTTTTAACTGAGTTTTAGAGAGCGCGCCAACTTTGGTCGCTGCCAACTCACCGTTTTTGAATAACAGCAATGTTGGAATGCCGCGAACGCCGTATTTCGCTGGAGAAACGTTGTTCTGGTCAACGTTTAATTTAGCGATAGTTACGCGACCGGCATACTCTTCGGCAACGTCGTCAAGGATTGGCGCGATCATTTTACATGGACCACACCATTCAGCCCAAAAGTCTACCAATACTGGTAAATCGGCCTTTAATACGTCGTTTTCGAAGCTGTCGTCGCTCAGGTATATAATTTTATCGCTCATGATGTTCTCCAGTTTGGTTGCCATTGCTGGTTTGTTAATGGCTTACCATGTATATTGGGGCTGAAAAATAGCTTTTCAAGTTACCTTTTACAATGTGGCTATTTCAAACGATCGAGTATCTTATTGCAACCCCAAATGGTATGCTTGCGCTATGAGCCAAACACATTTATCAAATCAAAAATTTGCCGACTTACCTCTGCATCCTGAGGTTAAACAGGCCCTTGCCGAGAACGGCTTTGAATTTTGTACGCCGATTCAGGCGTTATCATTACCCGTATTACTTCAATCAAAAGATATCGCTGGCCAAGCTCAGACGGGCACTGGCAAGACAATGGCGTTTTTGGTTGCCACATTTAACCATTTATTGTCGACCCCTGTTCCTGAAGGACGTCAATTAAATCAACCGCGTGCCATTATCATGGCGCCCACCCGTGAATTAGCCATTCAAATTGCTAAGGACGCGATTTTACTCGCGAAACATACTCGCTTAAAGGTGGGGATTGTTTACGGTGGTGAGAGTTACGACGTCCAACGTAAAGTGCTAGACCAAGGTGTTGATATCTTAATCGGTACAACCGGACGGATTATCGATTATGTTCGTCAGGGCATTATTAGCTTAAATGCGATTCAAGCCGTGGTGTTAGATGAAGCCGATCGTATGTTCGACCTCGGTTTTATCAAGGATATTCGTTTCTTATTCCGACGCATGCCTAATGCCGATCAGCGCCTGAACATGTTGTTTTCAGCGACGCTTTCGATGAAGGTGCAAGAGTTGGCTTATGATCATATGAATGATCCGGTGAAAGTCGAAATTGCCCCCGAAGAAAAAACCTCAAAGAATATCAAAGAAGAAATTTTCTATCCTTCCCAAGAAGATAAGATGCGTTTATTGCTAACGCTGATTGAAGAAGATTGGCCTGAGAAAGCCATTGTTTTTTCAAACACTAAGCATAGCTGCGAGAACTTATGGGCTTGGCTTGAGGGTGATGGTCACCGTGTGGGTTTGCTTACTGGGGATGTGCCGCAGAAGAAACGTATTCGAATCCTAGAGCAATTTACGCAAGGTCAATTAGATATCTTGGTTGCGACTGACGTGGCTGCACGTGGCCTGCATATCTCCGATGTTTCCCATGTTTACAATTATGATTTACCTGATGATTGTGAAGATTACGTCCACCGTATTGGTCGTACTGGGCGAGCGGGTAACAAAGGGGTATCAGTTAGTTTTGCCTGTGAGGAATACGCACTAAACTTACCAGCGATTGAGACTTATATTAATCACTCAATCCCAGTGAGTAATTATGACCGCGATGCGTTACTAGATGATATTCCACAGCCAGCTAAGATTCATCGCAAACATCCAGCGGGAGCTCGTAATTTACGTGAGCGCTCTGGGGTGAGTCGTACTCAAGGTGCACATCGTAGTGGTGGTCGTCCACCTCGCCATGACAGGACGCGTAGACAGCCGTAAATGCCAACACCCGCTTATGCTGCCATTACTTTAGGCTCTAACAGTTTTAATATGCTGATCGCTAAAACAAAAGGTGGTCAGCCACATATTATTGCTAAGTACAAACGTAAAGTAAGGTTAGCCGAAGGGATTGGCGAAGACGGCTATTTATCACAGGAAGTGATGCAACGAGGTTTAGATTGCCTCGCCATGTTTGCCCAAATGTTAGCACTGCATAAAGTCCATCCTAATCATGTTGCTGTGATTGCCACAGCAACACTGCGTACTATCAATAACGCCGACGAGTTTAATCAGAGGGCAATTCCCCTTCTCGGTCACCCGATTGAGATTATTTCGGGCATGCGTGAAGCTGAGCTGATTTATCAAGGTATGGTGGCAACAACCTGTGGCCAAGGTCGACGCTTAGTGATTGATATTGGTGGAGCAAGTACCGAATTTATTATCGGGGATGGTCATCAGGTTCAGTTTAAGACTAGCTTGCCTATGGGCAGCGTGATCTTTAACCGCCGTTTCTTCAACAACGCTCCGTTGCAAGAGCTCGATTTTGACGATGCTAAACAGGAAGTGCTAGCAGTCTTAGGTGAAAATAGGCAAAGGCTAAAAGACTTAGGATGGCACTGTGTGGTGGGGGCTTCTGGCGCAGTGCAATCTGTGGTCGAAGTGCTAATGCACCGTAAGCAGTCTGAAATAATCACTTTGGCTGTGCTGACACAGCTGAAAGCGGAAATCCTCGCCGAGGAAGATGTGAGTCTTGAGGGGATTATCGGCTTAAGCGCCGAACGTGCGCCAACATTTGCCGCAGGGGTGGCGATTTTACTTGCGCTCTTTGAACTCTTAGGAATTGAGCAGTTGGCGCTATCAGGTGGAGCATTGCGTGAGGGTGTGTTAGTGATGCTGGCGCAGCGGATTTTAGAAGAAGCGATTTAACCTCACATCTATTATTAAAAGACAAAGGCCGCCAAATTTACACTTGGCGGCCTTTGTTATTATTCGGGTACGATTACTTTAAGATCTCGGCTAAATCTTTTTCGAGCGAGACGGTTGGACGTTCAACAATGCGGCCAATTTCTTTACCTTGTTGTTGCACGATAAAGGTGGGAATACGTTTGAATTCGTATTTTGCCGCCAGTCCTTCAGGGTCTTGCTTGCTGCGATCGACACCAATATAAGTCACTTTAATATTGGGGTTCGCCACTTCTTCGATAATACGGATAAAACGTGGCGTTTCGCGATGACAGTCTGGGCACCAAGTACCAATAATCACGACGATTTCTGTTGGTTCAGTGACTTTTTTGAGTGGTGCTAAGGCGTCGGTATCGACTTGGTAGCTTTTGTAGCCCTCAGCAAACTCATTGAGATCTTTTACTAAATGTTGCGCTTCAACTACACCGGTTAAAATCACTTCTTGTTTCTCCTCGCTGCAGGTGGCAATCAAGCCCTGTTTTTGCTCTTCAAAGCCACAGCCGCCATTTGCTAGTACTTGGCAACTAAAAAATAACGCGGTCGTGGCGAGTAATGCTTTAACGTTATTGTGCATGATATGCCCTCAAAATCGAAGAAGAATAATGAATTTGCATTCAAGCACTAATTTACGTTTTGTAAAAGTTGTGAATGAATTTGCTGCAAGCCAGATCACGTATCGCTAATGTAAATCTGGCTATTACCCATAAAAAGATGTGATTAGTTTTGTGCTAATAGCTTGGCGAGGATAGGTTTATTAGCATCAGGGAAGTCATAATGGGTGAGCTCGTGCTTATCGACCCAGACGATTTGTTGTCCTTCAAGCCCTTGCGCCTCGCCCGTAAAGTCACTCACAGTGTGAATATCGAGTAGTACCTGTTTATCTGGGTAGTCGTAGCTTAAGGCCATAAAAGGTTCGCTCGAATGGACGTTAAGCGCCACTTCTTCTTTTAACTCACGAATTAAGGCTTGGGTAACGGTTTCGTTTTGCTCCACTTTTCCACCGGGAAATTCCCATTTGCCGCCTTGATGTAAATGCTCTGGGCGCTTGGCGAGTAGGATTTGTCCGTCAGTATTAAGAATAATGCCCACGGCAACATGAATACGTTTTGTCATAAATTTCTACTTATCACTGTATGAACAACAATCCGAGACTCGTCGGTTCTGGTCGTTGGTAAATATACGGAGTTGTTGTATGAGGCTTATTCTTTAAAGAAGCTTTCTTCGTCGTAACCAAGTTCGTCTAAAGCGTCGACATCAAACTCAGATTTGACTGGAATGGCGTGTTTCTCAGATGCCCAATCACCGAGATCGATCATCTTACAGCGCTCACTGCAAAAAGGTTTGAACTCTGACTGAGGGCTCCATTGTACTGGGGTTTTACAAATTGGGCAGTTGACGGTTAACGGCATAATGGGGATCTCTTGATTTACTGCTGAATAACGAATAACGGTTATCAATGGCGTTAGTGTAAAGGCTTCACGCGCAGGTCGCTAGTAAGAATTCGATGCTACGGTCTGAGTGGCGTTGTTGATCGAATTGTACAAAATGAATGGCGTAACGATTTTTATGGCCACTGATCGTGGGATAACAACCGTGGGAAGCATCGACTTTGACTCGAACTAATGACAGGGCTTGAGTGCTATCCCCTTGATAAAAACCGGCATGAGCGGTGGCATTATCGAAATCAGCGGTACTGCGGGTCAGTTGAAGCAAAAGCGTGATGGGTGTGAGTAGGGGATCGAAATGACTTATCCAAGCTTGATAATCCTGTCGTCTTTCTTCCCAGGGTTTGGCGAGCCAAAAATGCAGTTGGGGAAGGTCGAAGTTACAGCAGGCACCTGGCATACCAAAGCGTTGCCTGAGAGCAGATAAGAATCTGTCTTGCTTTAGCTGGCTCCCACAGCGTTCGGGACGTTGTAATGGTTCTCTGGCTTGGGTTAAGGCTTGAATATAAAAGCGGATTTGTTCGCTATCGACATGCTCGAGTTCTTGCCATTTGCTCAGTTGCAGTAGATTTCGCTCGATATCTTTGAGGACCTCATTGCGGTAGTCGCAGCGCTCCGAGAGCTCGCACAGGGAAAACAGAGGGTAGAAACATCTATGCTGGTGGTCGTGATTTAGGTTATTACAGAGCTGCTTGTTGAGGTATTCGAGCCGCAAGTAGCTGCGGATCTTCTCATTTAAAGGCTGTTCATAAACTAAGTCAGTCATGGGCGTTGTGATTACCAGATAATTGTAAATAGCGCTGATGCAATGCTTGCACCTCTTGTTTTAGCGTTGATATCTCTCCCTGATTATCAATAATGTCATCGGCTCTAGCGAGTTTTTCACTGCGGCTACACTGGCTCTCAATGATGTTATTTACTTGAGTTGCATCGACATTGTCCCGCTTTACGGTACGGCTTATTTGTAATTCTGGCGAAATATCCACCACTAAAGTCCGATTGACTAACCTATCTAACCCGTTCTCAAATAGCAAGGGTACAACCATAATTACATAGTCTGAGGTGGCATTTTTGACTTGCAAAAGCATTTCTTGGCGGATCATAGGGTGCAGCAGTTGATTTAACCACTGACGCGCTTGTTCATCGCTAAACACTCGCTGCCTAAGTTTTGCGCGGTCAAGCTCACCCGAAGCCGTTAATATTTCTGTCCCAAAATGGTCAATAATGGCGTTTAATCCGTAGGTGCCTGGTGCGACGACTTCTCGGGCAACGACATCGGCATCGACTAGGCAAACACCTTCTGCCGCAAACAGATTCGCCACGGTCGTTTTACCACTGCCAATTCCGCCCGTTAAACCGACAACAAATTTGGACATAAAACTCTCTTAAAAGCGATGACGGACGCTACGCTGCTAGGACCTAGAGCGGACTTCGTCCTGCTAGGGCGTCGCTGCGCTCCTTCTAGAACCTAGAACCTAAAGCCTAGAACCTATAAGGCCGAAGCCAGTTCTATAACGTACTTAAATACCAATCCACTATAGGTTGACCCCATATTAGGGCGATCCAACCTGCGGCGGCAATGTAAGGACCAAAGGGAATCGGATTTGCCAGTTGATTACGTTTGGTCACGATCAGCGTGATGCCTACGAGGGCACCCACTAAGGATGAAAGTAAAATCACCAGTGGCAACATTTGCCAACCAAGCCAAGCACCAAATACGGCAAGTAGCTTAAAGTCACCATAGCCCATGCCTTCTTTACCGGTTAACAGCTTAAATAGCCAAAAAATCGACCATAAACTTAAATAGCCTACTGCGGCACCAATAATCGCATCGGTTGGGTTGGTAAAGGTATGGTTGAGGTTTATGAGTAGTCCTAACCATAGCAGGGGAAGGGTCATTTGATCGGGAAGCAGCATTTCATCCAGATCGATTCCGGTGAGCGCAATCAACACAAAAGTGAGTATTGCAGCAAATATAAATTGCCCGCTGGGGCCAAAATGCCAGGCGAGTGTTGCAACGAGTAACCCTGTTATTAGCTCAATAATCGGATAGCGTGAGGAAATGGGGGCATGACAGGCAGCGCATTTTCCCCTCAACATTAACCAACCTAAAATGGGTAAATTATGCCAAGGCTTGATGGCGGTTTTACATTTAGGGCAGGCAGAGCCAGGTACCACAAGATTGTATTTGGGAGGATAGTGATCGATCGGTTTATTGAGCTTTTCTATTCCTACTTGCTTAACAATATCTGCATGATATTCCTGCAGATATTGATTGCATTCCTGTTGCCATTCGCGCTTCATCATCACCGGAAAGCGGTGAATCACCACATTTAAAAAGCTGCCAATGGTGGCGGCAAACACAAAACTTAAGCAGATAAAAAGCCATGGTGCTTGGTCAAAAGTGTGACCCAATAAAGTGAAAAATTCAGTCATTATTCTTACTTAATTATATTGTTCAATGTAAAACGGATTTTAGGCCTCTAGGACGCTTCGCTGCTCTAGAACCTAGAATCCATAAGGGCGTAGCCCGTTTTGCTTTTTCTGGCTGCTGCGGTTTTTGCAACGTTCTAGCCACCAACCACTTTACCCATTTGGAAGATAGGTAAATACATAGCGACAATAAGACCACCAACAACAGTGCCAATGACCACCATCATGATAGGTTCAATTAGGCTGGATAAACCATCGACAGCGTCGTCTACTTGCATCTCATAGATATTGGCCACTTTATTAAGCATATTATCAAGAGAGCCTGATTCTTCGCCAATCATCACCATTTGGATCAGCATATCGGGGAACAGCCCTGTGGTTCGCATTGCCACGTTCATTTGCATCCCGGCCATCACTTCTTGGCGGATTTTTAAAATGGCTTTACGGTATACCGCATTTCCCGATGCTCCGGCAGCGGATTCTAAACCGTCGATTAAGGGGACACCAGCGGCAAAGGTGGTGGCTAAGGTACGGGCAAAACGCGCCATAGCGCCTTTGTGTAGAATGGGACCAATAGCTGGAATTTTTAAGATGACTTCGTCAACTCTGTCTCTCACGATTTGCGAGTTCCTATGAGCCCTCACAAATAAAAATACGCCAGCCACTATGGCACCCAAAAAGATATACCAAGAGGATTGTAGGCCGCGGGAGATATGCAAAACCAATTGGGTAAATGCAGGTAACTCGGCCCCAAAGCCCTTAAAAATATCTTCAAATTGTGGCACCACAAACAGTAATAATAGTGCCGTTACTAAAATAGCGACTATTACTACTGCTGCCGGATAAAACATGGCTTTTTTAATCTTAGATTTTAATGCTTCAGATTTTTCACGGTAGGTCGCAATACGATCAAACACTACATCGAGTGAGCCTGAATGTTCACCCGCCGCCACTAAATCGACATAAAGATCATCAAAATAACGTCGGTGGGGACGCAAAGCATCAGATAACGGAATACCTGACTGGATCTCCGATAGAATTGTCGCTAACAGCTCACGCATTTTTGCTTTTTCATGGCCGCGACCCAGTAGTTCAATGGTAGTCACTAATGGCACCCCAGCGGCAAGCATGGTGGCAATTTGCCGAGTCACCATAGCAATATCCATAGGGGTAATTTTGGCATCGCCTAATTTAAATAAGGCGGCCGATTGTTTGCGAACGGTTTTAGGATTTACCCCTTGAGATTTTAACTTGCTACGAACCTCTGCAGCAGAGGCCCCCCTCAGTTCGCCACTGGTTTTTTGGCCGTCGCGGTTAACACCTTTCCATTCAAAGGTATAAATTTTAGGTTGGCTTTTTTGCTCAATCTTTTTTGGGCGAGGCTTTTTTACTGTGGTTGCCGTAGCCATAAATTATCCCTGTTGGTTGTAAAGCTAAGAAGGACGTTGCTGCGCAACTGTTAGAACGCTCGCATGCTTGCTCTAGCATCTAGAGCCTAGCTCCTAGAAGGGCGCAGTCCGTCCCGCTATTAAAAACTGGTTACCCGATTCACTTCGGCAATACTGGTTACACCTTGGAGCACTTTTAGTAGTCCTGATTGCCGCAGATCGCGCATGCCTTGGGCCTTGGCTTGGGCTGCAATTTGTAATGAATTACCCCCTTCCATAATAGTACGGGCAATTTCATCTGACATCTTCATCACTTCGTAAATACCTACCCGTCCTTTATAGCCACCAGAACAATGCTCACAACCCACGGGTTTATAGGTGATAAACCCTTGGGCTATTTGCGCATCACTAAAGCCTAAACGCTTTAGCTCATGTTCAGGTATTTGTTCGGGTTGCTTGCATTCAGGGCAAAGTCGCCGTGCAAGTCGCTGAGCAATAATTAAATTGACTGAGCTGGCAATATTATAGCCGGGGACGCCCATATTAATTAAACGGGTGAGCGTTTCTGCCGCCGAGTTGGTATGCAGGGTTGATAATACTAAGTGGCCAGTTTGCGCGGCTTTAATGGCAATTTCGGCGGTTTCAAGGTCACGGATTTCCCCGACCATCACCACATCGGGGTCTTGGCGTAAAAAGGAGCGCAGTGCCGAGGCGAAGGTTAAACCCGCTTTTAAATTAATATGGACTTGGTTTACCCCCTCAAGGTTAATTTCCACCGGATCTTCGGCGGTAGAAATATTACGCTCGGCGGTATTGAGGATATTTAAGCCTGTATAAAGCGAAACGGTTTTACCCGAGCCCGTTGGGCCTGTCACTAATATCATGCCCTGGGGTTTGGCCAGCATCTCAAGGTAGAGCTTTTCTTGATCCGGCTCGTAACCGAGTTTTTCGATGCCGAGCTGTGCGGAAGAAGAATCCAAGATCCGCATTACAATTTTTTCGCCCCACAGAGTCGGCAGGGTACTTACCCGAAAGTCGATAGACTTAGTGCGGGATAGCTTCATTTTAATCCGGCCATCCTGGGGGACGCGACGCTCGGCAATATCGAGCTTTGACATTACCTTTAAGCGCGCTGAGAGTCGTCCGGCTAGGCTGATTGGCGGCTCGGAGACTTCATGCAAAATACCATCGATACGAAAACGGATACGATAGCGTTTTTCATAGGGCTCAAAATGTAAGTCTGAAGCGCCCTTACGAATGGCATCGGTTAATATCTTATTGATATAAATGACGATAGGGGCATCGTCACTGGATTCACCAGCATTGTCTTCATTGCGTTTATCGGTATCGGTAATTTCGATACCAGCAAGCGCTGCTTCATCCATGCCGCTTAAATCAAGGCCAGTAATATCTTCTTCTAGTATCTTTTCAAGGGCCTTAGCGAGCTTATCTTCTTCCACCAAAATCGCTTCAGCATGTAGGCCGGCACTAAATTGGAATTCCTCAAGGGCGGCAATATTTGTGGGGTCGGAAGTGGCGATATAGAGGCGATTGCCGCGCTTAAATAGCGGTAAGCAGCGGTGTTTTTCAATCAGTTTTTTATTCAGAAACTCTTCAGGGATGGCGCTAACATCAAATTCGGCTAAATCCAACAGCGGAGTGCCATATTCCTCATAGCAAAGCTCGGCAATACTGCGGGCCGACACGAGCTTAGTCTGCACTAAGGTAGTGACTAAAGTTTGTTTGTTTTGGCGGGATTTGGTGATGGCACTCGCCATCTGCTCTTCATTAAGCAGACCTTTACGGATGAAAAGGGTGGATAATCCCAGGTGAAGGCCAGCGGATGGCATGAAAAACTCCTATCTCCATTAGTTTTTCCATCATAGCGGCAAAATGGTTATTTGTCATATATAAAAAAGCTCAAATAATCACAAAAAAATGAGTATCATCATAAGGATGCGAATTTATGTACAGCTTTCAAAAGTGGCTATATTTTACCATAAACTGTACTGTGGGTTAATGGTCGATAAATAACAATGCCTTATAATAAAGTCACTTCGATTTACTTGACTAGAACGCGTAAATAATCGGTGATTTGGTGATGCACTTTAACGCCAATGTCGGGGGATAAATACGTGATGGAATGCTCAATTAAGGAAACAGATATTGCAATCAATCCCAATTTTTAGCCGGATTTTCCTGCTCACTTTCTTCGCGCTATTTTTCCTTGGCTCGGTATTATCAGGTTATATCACAGGATATCTGGGGGTGGATAACGCTTACGATCTTAAACGAATCCTAGTAATTATATTTATCGTGTGTTCAGCGATTGGCCTTTTGTGGCGCTCGAGTATTCCAATAATCCTACCATCGCCTTTGACACTTTGGGTGGTGGTAAGCCTATTTATACTTGGTTTTATATCAACCATTTTTAGCCAGCATCCATTTTGGTCATTACTTGAATTAGCCAACTTTTTTTTGCTGCTCTGTTTGTTTTATATCTTAGGTGTACTCATAACTGACATTGGCAGAAATCTGACGCTACAATATTTTTTTGGATTTGCATTATTTTTCTCGATTTGTATTGCGGTTAAGTTTTTTTTGCTGCTGTTTTTTCATGCACTCGATGCTAATCGGCCAGATGTGCATTCTTTAGTGGCAGGCTTTATGAATGTAAGGTTTTTCAATCAATTGCAAGTTATGCTGCTACCGTTGTTGTGTTTGTCTTTTTATATCGAACCACTTAAAAAATATAAACGGACAGCTATGTTGGCTTTTAGTGTGCAGTGGTTAATCCTGCTGCAATCAGAGGCTCGCGGCGCATTGTTGGCAATAGTTTTAGCGGCTGTTGTGGTGTATCGCTTTTTGCCCGCCAACTTAGGTCAAGCATTTATTCGCCCAATGCTGAAGGCTGTAGTTTTTGGCACGCTTTTATGGCTAGTGCTGATTATTATTATTCCACTGTTTATTTTTGATAGCCCAATTTGGCAATTAAGAACCAATAGCTCCGGCCGGATTGATATGTGGATTTATATTTTACAGATGATCCCAGAACGTATTGGTTTAGGTTACGGGCCAATGAGTTTTGCCTGGGCAGAAGCAAGGCCTTTGCCTAATGCTCACCCGCATAATGCCCTACTACAGTTTTTATATGAGTTTGGTGTGGTTGCGTTTATTTTGGCTACGAGCTGGTCGTTAATAACATTATGGGCAAAATTAAAGCGGCTTACCTTATTAGGGGAAAAAGTAGGGGGAAAACCGAGTGAGCATTTAGCTAAAAACCGACAAAGTAGCCTCGACACAGTCTCAGATATAGATAAGGACACAACCGATATAGTGTTGGCATTTGCCCTGTGTGCAATATGGATGTATGCCATGTTTGATGGGGTGATAGTGATGCCATTATCCCAGGCATTATTAATGGCATTATTGGCGCTTAATTGCCGCCACTATCAACTGCGAGTGATAGCGTTACCTTGGAAAGTGGTATTAATGGCAGCAGTGATAACCTGTGCTGCGCTATTAATCGTGAGCCTTGGTGATACCGCACTAAATCAGCAACTTTATCCAAGATTATGGTTAACTGGGATAATTAATTGATAAAAATAAAAAAGCCCCAAAAGGGGCTTTCTATAAAACAATAAGATTAACTACTAGCTTTTAATCCAGCACCTTCTTCACATTGTTTTTTGGTTGCTTTATTAGCATCTTTAGTGTCTGCAGCATAAGATACACCGCCAGTAGCACCGATTGTAGCTGTAACAGTACAAGTACCGTCATCATATGTTAAATCTGTTCCAGTTGCTTCTGTAACTGCTGGGTCTGCCTCAACTTTTGGGTCAGCGGTAATTTCAGTTCCGAGAGTTGTGCATCCGACACCTGTTTGGATACATGCTTGGGCCTTAGTTACATATCCTGCAAGGCCTTTCATTGATGCACCACCATGCGAGGTTGCAACATATTCACGATAAGCAGGTAATGCCACTGCAGCCAAAATACCGATAATGGCTACTACAATCATTAATTCGATCAAGGTAAAACCCTGAGCTTGCTTGTTCATCTTGATACCTTTCATTTTTTGCTCCAAATATAATGCAAATTGTTGTTTATCGATTGTGTTCGTTTCGGCTGCTTATCTTGATTGCTTGACATGAATTGCTGGTTTTTTGGCTAGCGACAATTCACTTTGAGCTAATTTTGATAAGGAAGGCCGAAACGGCCATCTCGCCTAGGTAAAAGTTAGTACAAAGTTAAGTAAAATGAAACAACTTTTACGCATAAAGTATTAATTAAATGATTATTTTGTCTAAAAACTTGACGCTAAAACGTATTGCGTTCTAACAAATGTTTGACAATGTTAGTTAAGTTGACGCATTTAAAACAACGTCAAAACATCGGCGCGAGTTATACCTGTTTTTAATGTGCGTATTTAGTGGGGTTATGCTGTAAAGGTTGGGAAGATAGAATCTAGGACGTTGCTACGCAACTGCTAGGACGCTCGCAAGCTCGCTCTAGAAGCTAGAGCTGAAATGCATAAAGCTGGATCCCCTCGTCGATAACTGCTCCTGCGTTATTCTACCTCCTGCATCCATGCAGTCGTTCGCGAGGATGACGGCTTATGGGCTGCTACTAGAACCTAGTACCTAGAATCTATAAGGGCGCAGCCCGCTCTGCTTTTTCTAGCCTTTCAGTCGCATTGATAGGTCTAAGGCGCGAACGTGCTTGGTGAGGGCGCCGACGGAAATATAATCCACCCCCGTTTTGGCAAATTCTGCCAAGGTATCTAAGGTCACATTGCCAGAGACTTCAAGTTTTGCACCTTTGCCTTTAGCTTGGCTTTTTGCATTCAGTTCAACCGCTTCGACCATCATGGTGATATCAAAGTTATCTAACATGATAATATCTGCGCCAGAATCCAGAGCTAATGCCAGTTCGGCTAAGGACTCGACTTCGACTTCAACGGGTTTATTGGGGTGTAAACTGCGCGCTGCATCCACTGCTTGGCGTATGCCACCACAGGCCATAATGTGGTTTTCTTTAATTAAAAAGGCATCAAATAGACCTATACGGTGGTTTTTACCGCCGCCACAGGTGACAGCATATTTTTGGGCGGTGCGCAGTCCTGGAATGGTTTTACGGGTATCGAGCAGCTGTGTGTGAGTGCCTGCAAGTTTGTCTACATAGTGTTTGGTGAGGGTGGCGACACCGGATAAGGTTTGGATAAAGTTCATCGCGGTGCGTTCGCCAGTCAATAAGGCGCGAGCGGGGCCGGATAATTCACACAAGACTTGATTGGGTAACACAAGATCGCCATCATCGACATGCCAATGCAGCGCGACTTCGCCACCTAATTGATTAAAGACTTGCTCTGCCCAGGCTTTGCCACAAAAAACTCCTTCTTCGCGGGTGATTAAGGTCGCTTCGGCATATTTATCTACCGGAATCAGTTCGGCAGTAATGTCACCGTAGGCAATGGTTTTGGTATGCTCGTTGATTTCAGTGCCGCCAAGATCTTCATTGAGCGCGGTTTTTACGGCGTGGCGAATATCGTTTTCTAGCATGATCGGAGTCCTTGCTTTTATACGTCGGGCGAGTGGGCATGGGTTAACATGGGTCAATCGTCTGCCTGCTTGCATTTGGGCTTAAGATTATCATGGCTGCGCCGCTAGGTGCTAGAGCGTCGCTACGCAACTGCTAGGATATAGGGCCTAGAGCGTTGCTGCGCAACTGCTAGGACGCTCGCAAGCTCGCTCTAGAATCTATAAGGGCGCAGCCCGTTCTGCTTTTAAGGAGTAAACATGAGTTTTGAGTTTGGTTGGTATCGCGCGGCGCGGCGCTGTGAATCGCCACATTTTAATCAACGCCCCTTTGGGGAGATTAGTCTGTTGGTGATCCACAATATCAGCCTGCCCGCTGGATGTTTTGGCTTACCTTACATCGATCAATTATTTCAAGGCTGTTTAGATACCAGTGCCGATGAAACTTTCGCCGATTTAGCGGGGCTTAAGGTATCAGCGCATTTTTTAATTCGCCGCGATGGTGAATGTGTGCAGTATGTGAGTTGTGAAGATAGAGCTTGGCACGCTGGCGTGTCCCGTTATGGTGAAAGGGAAAATTGTAATGATTTTTCCATTGGCATTGAGCTCGAAGGGACGGATACTAAGCCCTATACTGCCGCACAATATCAGCAACTTGTTGAATTGACTCAAGCCTTGTTTGCACAATACCCTAGCTTGAGTACCGAGCGGATTGTTGGGCATTGTGATATTGCGCCAATGCGTAAAACTGACCCTGGCCCAAGCTTTGACTGGCAAAGATATTTAGCAAAGCTTCGCGACTTTTAGAATCTAGGACGTTGCTGCGCAACTGCTAGGACGCTCGCAAGCTCGCTCTAGAATCTAGAGCCTAAAATCTAGATTCTATAAGGGCGCAGCCCGTTCTGCTTTTTCTAGCAGCTGCGCTTTTTGCAGCGCTCTAGAGCCTAGAACCTAGAACCTAGGGCCTAGCAGGGCGAAGCCCGCTCTGCTTTTTCTAGTCCGTCCTGCTTTTTTACAAGGAGTACTATCGATGGCATTATTTTCATTACTGGTCGCCATTCTTGTGGAGCGACTAAAGTTTCTTCCCGCCTCTTGGCAGTGTGATCGTGTACTGCAATCTTACCAATCCAGCTTTTTTGGCGATAAAGCGTCGCTTAATAACACTAATATGTTGCTGGCTTTGATATTGCCCGCGGGTGTGGTTTATCTGTTGGGTTGGATTGCGTCGGGTATGTTTTGGGGAGTATTAAGTCTCGCGCTATGGGTGCTGGTGGCGATTATTTGTTTTAATCATCAAAAACAGCGCGATACCTTTAAAAAATATATGCAGGCGGCGTGTCGCTCCGATGTGCAGGCCTGTTATCACTATGCCGCTGAATTAGATTGCAGTGAGTGTTTGGAGGCGGTTTCGGAAAAAGATTTAGGTGCCAAGGTCGGGCAGAGCGTTGCTTGGATTAACTATCGTTACTACGGTGCAGTGGCATTATGCCTTATTTTTCTTGGACCTGTGGGGGCAGTGTTATATTGCACTGCGCGATTTTATGCGGAGGAAAATATACGTAAGTCACTTAATTTACCGCTGATTGAAGATATTATGTTTGCGTTTGATTGGCTCCCAAGCCGAGTGTTTTCCTTTGGCTATGCGCTCAGTGGTCAGTTTAGTGAAGGGCTCGCGGCGTGGCGCAATAATGCGTTAAATATTAATGCCAGTGCTAGGCAAGTAGTCACTGAAACGGCACTCGCTGCCCAGCCTTTGCCCGAGATGTCTAGCGCGCCTGTTTGTGTGCAGTCGACCTTAGCATTGTTAGTATTAAGCAAACGCAACTTTACGCTGATGGTTGCTGTGTTATCACTGCTGACTATTTTTGGGTTGGTGAGTTAATAAGAAGGACACTGCGCGGCTTCTAGAATCTAGGACGCTTCGCTGCTAGGACGCAGCAAAAAGCGCTGCTCTAGGACGCCACTTCGTGGCTCTAGAATCTAGAGCCTAGAACCTAGAACCTAAAACCTAGAACCTAGAACCTAAAATCTAGAATCTAGAATCTAGAATCTAGAATCTAGAATCTATAAGGGCGCAGCCCGTTCTGCTTTTTCTAGCAGCTGCGCTTTTTACAGCGCTCCAGAACCTAGCCGCTAGCACTTGCTCTCGTTGTGGTTTAATGGTCTGACCCCATGATGAGTTTTTTAGGCTATGCTCTCTCATCGTGAGCGGTTTTGAGTGAGATCACCTTTTAAGGTTGATTTTCAATCTGGACATCAAAAGTGTGATTTGATAAAGTGCGCTCACTCATAAAAATTGGTAAGACCAATTTACAACGGAGCTGAGCGCCAAATGGCCTATAGTAAAATTAATCAGCCAAAAATTTCTGATGTGATCATGGCGCAACTCGAGCAAATGATCCTCGAAGGCAGTTTACAGCCGGGTCAGAAATTGCCACCGGAGCGTGAACTGGCCATCCAGTTCGAAGTATCTCGTCCCTCATTGCGTGAAGCGATTCAAAAACTTGAGGCGAAAGGGCTATTAATGCGTCGTCAAGGCGGCGGTACTTATGTCAAAGAGCAACTCTGGCAGAGTCTTGCCGATCCTATCGTTGAATTAATGACTGCCGATCCAGAAAGCCAATATGACTTGCTGGAGTTTCGTCATGCGACCGAAGGTATGATGGCCTATTTTGCCGCCCTGCGTGGCACAGACGCCGATATGCAAAATATCAAGCGGATGATCCTTGAGGTAGAAGCCGCCACCAATATCGAACAACAAGCTGCTGCTATTGTGCGCTTCTATCGCGCCGTCGCTGAAGCGTCACACAATGTGGCTATGTTGCATCTCGTACTCAGTTTAACCCCTGTGCTGCATAAGAATGTGGCGCAAAACCTGGAGCTTTTAAGCCGCCGCGAAGAAGCTTCCACTATGGCTAACGATCACAGACGTGCTCTGCTCGCTGCTATCGTTCGTCGTGATCCTGAAGCCGCTAGAGAAGCCTCGAATGAACATTTAAGTTACATCGAAGAGGTGATGTTATCTGTGCGGGAAGAAGATAGCCGGTTGCAGCGAAGTTTGCGCCGTTTAAAGAGTGGCGCTTAAGTTCCCGACTTTAGCACTCGCTAAAGCGGAATATGCCGCAAACACCATTCATTATCATGTATATAGAGAAGGACAGTGTCATGTCTGAAGATATGCTACAAGACTTAGATCCGTTAGAGACTCAGGAATGGGTTGATGCCCTGCAAGCAGTATTAGAACAGGAAGGCCCTGAACGCGCCCATTTCTTATTAGAGAAACTGATCGATAAAGCCCGTCGCAATGGCACACACTTGCCTTACACGGCGACCACAGCCTATTTGAACACCATTCCAGCGGGTCAAGAGCCGCACATGCCAGGCAACCAAGAGATGGAACGTCGCATTCGCGCCATCATCCGTTGGAACGCCTTAGCTATGGTTCTGCGTGGTTCTAAGAAAGATTTAGAGTTAGGCGGCCATATTTCGAGTTTCGCGTCGAGCGCAACCATTTATGACGTGTGCTTTAACCACTTCTTCCGTGCGCCAAACGAGAAAGACGGCGGCGACTTAGTGTATTTCCAAGGTCATATTGCCCCAGGTATCTATGCGCGTTCATTCTTGGAAGGTCGTTTAACGGAAGATCAACTGGCTAACTTCCGTCAAGAAGTGGATGGCAAAGGACTGTCTTCGTATCCGCACCCTAAGCTGATGCCTGACTACTGGCAATTCCCAACAGTTTCTATGGGTTTAGGCCCAATCCAAGCGATTTACCAAGCGCGCTTCTTAAAATATCTGACTGACCGAGGTCTGAAAGATTGTTCTGAGCAAACCGTTTACTGCTTCTTAGGTGACGGTGAGTGTGACGAGCCAGAAGCCTTAGGTGCGATTGGTTTAGCTGCCCGCGAAGAATTAGATAACTTAGTCTTTATCATCAACTGTAACCTGCAACGTCTGGACGGCCCAGTACGCGGTAACGGTAAGATCATCCAAGAACTGGAAGGCGAATTCCGCGGCGCTGGCTGGGAAGTCGTGAAAGTGATTTGGGGTCGTTACTGGGACCCATTATTGGCCCGTGATACCAGCGGTAAGTTATTGCAGTTAATGGAAGAAACCGTTGACGGTGAATACCAAAACTGTAAAGCCAAAGGTGGCGCTTATACTCGCGAACACTTCTTCGGCAAATACCCAGAAACCGCAGAAATGGTAGCGAACATGTCAGATGATGACATTTGGCGCTTAAACCGTGGTGGTCATGACCCAGTTAAAGTGTACGCGGCATTAGACCATGCGCGTAAGACTAAAGGTCGCCCAACGGTGATCCTAGCGAAAACCGTTAAAGGTTACGGCCTCGGTGATGCGGGTGAAGGTAAGAACATCGCCCACAACGTGAAGAAAATGGGTATCGAGTCTATCCGTTACTTCCGCGATCGTTTCAATATCCCGATCCCTGACGATCAATTAGAAGATCTGCCGTTCTACCACCCAGGTCCAGATTCGGAAGAAGTGAAGTACATGATGAGCCGTCGTGCCGCGCTGCATGGTAGCGTGCCACAACGTCGTGAGAAGTTCAGCGAAGAGTTGGAAGTGCCATCACTGAAGATTTTCGATTCGATCTTAGCAGGCTCAAATGGCCGTGAAATTTCATCGACCATGGCGTTTGTTCGCGTACTGACTGCGCTGTTAAAAGACAAGAAAATTGGCAAAAACATTGTGCCAATTATCCCTGATGAAGCGCGTACTTTCGGTATGGAAGGTCTGTTCCGCCAAGTGGGTATTTATGCTCACGAAGGCCAAAAATACGTACCGCAAGACTCTGACCAAGTGGCTTACTATCGTGAAGATAAAACCGGTCAAGTGCTGCAGGAAGGTATTAACGAACTGGGTGCAATGTCATCTTGGGTTGCGGCTGCGACCAGCTACTCAGTCAACGATACACCGATGATCCCATTCTACATCTACTACTCAATGTTCGGTTTCCAACGTATTGGCGACATGGCATGGGCTGCGGGTGATATGCGTGCACGTGGCTTCTTAGTCGGTGGTACTTCAGGCCGTACAACCCTGAACGGCGAAGGTTTACAGCATCAGGACGGTCACAGTCACGTACTGGCTAACACTATTCCTAACTGTATTACCTACGATCCAACTTACGGTTATGAAATTGCCGTTATCGTTCAAGATGGTATTCGTCGTATGTACGGCGAAAAACAAGAAGATATCTTCTACTACCTGACCACAATGAACGAAAACTACATCCAGCCTGAAATGCCAGAAGGTGCCGAGGAAGGTATCGTTAAAGGTATCTACAAGCTGGAAACGGTGAGTGGTTCTGGTAAAGGCAAAGTGCAGTTACTGAGCTGTGGCACCATTCTTGAGCAAACCCGTAAAGCGGCGCAAGCGCTGGCGAAGGACTTTGGTATCACTGCCGACGTATTTAGCGTGACCAGCTTCAACGAACTGACTCGCGATGGTCAAGCGGCAGAACGTTGGAACATGCTGCACCCAACGCAAACGCCAAAACGAGCGTATATCAGCCAAGTGATCTCCAGTGATGCGCCTGCAATCGCAGCAACTGACTACATGAAGATCTACGGCGAGCAGTTACGTGCATTTATGCCAACCGATTACAAAGTGTTAGGTACTGACGGTTTCGGTCGCTCAGACAGCCGTGACAACCTGCGTCACCACTTCGAAGTGGACGCTAAGTTCATCGTTATCGCGGCACTGAAGTCACTGGTTGATCGTAAAGAGCTGCCTGTTGATGTGTTAGCGAATGCCATCAAGGAATACGGCATCGACGCTGACAAGATCAATCCACAGTACGCGTAAGAGGCAATAAAAATGGCTGAATTAAAAGAAGTTTTTGTTCCTGATATCGGCGGCGATGAAGTACAGGTTATCGAAATCTGTGCTTCTGTGGGCGATACCTTAGCAGCGGAAGAGTCGATTCTGACCGTTGAAAGCGACAAGGCGACCATGGACATTCCTGCGCCTTTCGCGGGTGTGTTAGCCGAATTGAAAGTGGCCGTCGGTGACAAAGTCAGCGAAGGTACCTTAATTGCGATGATGCAAGCAGCGGGTGCATTCGCTCAAGCTGCTGCGCCAGTTGCTCAAGCTGCCACTCCTGCGCCAGCTCCAGTACAAGCGGCTCCAGCCCCTGCTGTTGCAGCGCCGGCAACGGGTGCAACCAAATTAGTTGAGGTCACTGTGCCAGATATCGGTGGTGACACCGATGTGTCAGTTATCGAAGTCTTAGTCGCCGCTGGCGATAAGATTGAGGTTGACGCTGGCCTTATCACGCTTGAAACCGACAAAGCGACCATGGACGTACCATCGCCATTCGCGGGTGTGGTAAAAGAAGTGAAAGTGGCTGTGGGTGACAAGGTTTCCCAAGGCTCATTAGTGATCATGCTCGAAGTGGGCGGCGCGGCTCCTGCTGCAGCGCCACAAGCGAGCGCGCCAGCAGCATCAGCTCCTGTCGCTCAAGCGGCTCCTGCTGCGCCAATTGCTCCAGTTGCAGCTGCAGCACCAGTGGTTGCTGTTAAAGAAATCCAAGTGCCAGATATTGGTGATGCCAGCAATGTCGATGTGATCGAAGTGCTAGTGTCTGTGGGTGATATGATCACCGCCGACCAAGGTTTGATCACGTTAGAAACCGATAAAGCGACCATGGAAGTGCCTGCGCCATTCGCCGGTAAACTGTTGTCGTTAACCGTTAAAGTGGGTGATAAGGTTTCGCAAGGTAGCGTGATTGCGACGATTGAAACTGTGACTGCTGGTGCAGCTCCTGCACCTCAAGCCGCCGCGCCAGCACCTGCACCAGTCGCCCAAGAAGTGGCACCAGCTCCTGTTGCAGCCGCGCCGAGCCGTCCACCGGTTCCACATCACCCAAGTGCAGGTGCGCCTGTGTCTACTGGTGCGGTTCATGCATCTCCTGCGGTTCGCCGTTTGGCCCGTGAATTTGGTGTGGATCTTACTCAAGTGACGGGTTCTGGCCGTAAAGGTCGCATCATGAAGGAAGACGTTCAGGCGTATGTGAAATACGAACTGTCTCGTCCTAAGGCGACAGCGGCAACTTCCGTTGCAGCGGGTAACGGTGGTGGTCTGCAAGTGATTGCCGCACCGAAAGTGGATTTCAGCAAGTTTGGTGAAGTGGAAGAGATTCCATTAAGCCGTATCCAGAAGATCTCTGGTCCAAACCTGCACCGCAACTGGGTAACTATTCCTCACGTGACTCAGTTCGATGAAGCTGATATCACTGAAATGGAAGAGTTCCGTAAGCAGCAGAACGACGCGGCGGCGAAGAAGAAAGCCGATTATAAGATCACTCCGCTGGTCTTTATGATGAAAGCTGTGGCGAAAACGCTACAACAGTTCCCTGTGTTCAACTCAAGCTTAAGCAGCGACGGTGAATCACTGATCCAGAAGAAGTACTACCACATCGGTGTGGCGGTTGATACGCCAAACGGTTTGGTTGTGCCAGTGGTGCGTGACGTGGATAAGAAAGGCATTATCGAGTTATCTCGTGAGCTGGCCGATATTTCTATCCGTGCTCGCGATGGTAAGCTCAAATCTGCTGATATGCAGGGTAGCTGCTTCACTATTTCAAGCCTAGGTGGCATTGGTGGTACTGCATTTACCCCAATCGTTAACTACCCAGACGTGGCGATTTTAGGTGTGTCTAAATCTGAAATTAAGCCTAAGTGGAATGGTAAAGAGTTCGAGCCTAAATTGATGTTGCCACTGTCGCTATCCTACGATCACCGCGTGATCGATGGTGCAATGGCTGCACGCTTTAGCGTGACCCTGTCAGGAATTCTGTCCGATATTCGTACTTTGATTCTGTAAACAAATAAGGCTGCTCATCTTGAGTGGCCTTTTGTTTATTGTGATCAGTATCAAACACAGGTTAAAATGCGCCCACCTTACGCGCTGGCGCATTTTCGGTTGGCAGGATTACTCCCCTCCAACGGATTGAATGAGAATTAGAGGAAAACATGAGTAACGAAATCAAAACTCAGGTAGTGGTATTAGGTGCAGGTCCTGCGGGATATTCTGCTGCCTTCCGTGCGGCTGACTTAGGTCTGGAAACCGTTATCGTTGAACGTTTTAGCACTTTAGGTGGCGTGTGTTTGAACGTGGGTTGTATCCCATCTAAAGCCCTGTTACACGTTGCTAAAGTCATCGAAGAAGCCAAAGCCGTTGCTGCACACGGTGTGGTGTTCGGCGAGCCAACCATCGATTTAGACAAGTTACGCAGCTTCAAGCAAAAAGTGATCAGCCAGTTGACTGGTGGCTTAGGCGGCATGTCTAAAATGCGTAAAGTAAACGTTGTTAATGGCTTCGGTAAATTTACAGGCCCTAACAGCTTAGAAGTGACTGCTGAAGACGGCACAGTGACCGTTGTTAAGTTTGACCAAGCGATCATCGCTGCGGGTTCTCGCCCAATCAAACTGCCATTCATTCCCCATGAAGACCCACGTATTTGGGATTCGACCGACGCATTAGAACTGAAAGAAGTTCCTGGCAAACTGCTGGTCATGGGCGGCGGTATCATCGGTTTAGAAATGGGTACGGTGTATTCATCTTTAGGCAGTGAAATCGACGTGGTTGAAATGTTCGACCAAGTGATCCCTGCGGCTGACAAAGACGTTGTTCGCGTATTCACTAAGCAAATCAAGAAGAAATTCAACCTGATCCTCGAAACCAAAGTCACTGCGGTTGAAGCCCGTGAAGACGGTATCTACGTTTCGATGGAAGGTAAGAGCGCGCCAACTGAGCCAGTACGTTACGATGCAGTATTAGTGGCTATCGGCCGTACACCAAATGGCAAGCTGATCGACGCTGAAAAAGCGGGCGTTAAGATTGATGAGCGTGGTTTCATCAACGTAGACAAACAATTACGTACTAACGTACCGCACATCTACGCTATCGGTGACATCGTTGGTCAACCAATGCTCGCTCACAAAGGCGTGCACGAAGGCCACGTAGCGGCCGAAGTGATCGCGGGTATGAAGCACTACTTCGATCCAAAAGTTATCCCATCAATCGCTTACACAGACCCTGAAGTGGCCTGGGTTGGTCTGACTGAGAAAGAAGCTAAAGAGCAAGGTATTGCTTACGAAACAGCGACTTTCCCATGGGCAGCCTCTGGCCGTGCAATCGCTTCTGATTGCAGCGAAGGTATGACTAAGCTGATTTTCGATAAAGACACTCACCGCGTTATCGGTGGTGCTATCGTGGGTGTGAACGGTGGCGAACTGTTAGGTGAAATTGGTCTGGCAATCGAAATGGGTTGTGATGCTGAAGATTTAGCATTAACTATCCACGCTCACCCAACTCTGCACGAGTCAGTGGGTCTAGCGGCTGAAATCTACGAAGGTTCTATTACTGACCTGCCAAACCCAAAGGCAAAGAAAAAGTAATTTAGCCGAGCTACAAAAAGCGCCTTAAGGGCGCTTTTTTATTGTCTTGAGAAAATTGTAACGCTAATGTGAATAAGCGGGTGAATTGAGGCTTTTGAACTGCTACAGTAAAACTATGGTGTTAAGTAAGTCGTCAAATGAAAAAAATAATAATCCACTTCCTTTTGGCATCAATATTGGTTTTTTGTTCAGGTCTTCATTCGGCTTGGGCGGGTAGTTTTGTACAACGGGTTTTTTCCGACAGGGACGGACTTGAAGCGACCAGTATTCGCGCGCTCACACTCGATGACCATGGTTTTATATGGGCTGCAACCGAGCAAGGTTTATATCGGGTTAGTAATTCTAAAGTGAGGCGAATTGATAAAACGGGTTCTGAGTTACGCCTTGCTGATGAGTTTTTGACAACAGTTGTCAATATCGATCGCGATATGCTGTTAGTCAGTACCAATGCCGCAACCTATCTTTATGACATCGCAAAAAATCAATTTACCCAGATGGGGTCACCTAATTTATTCCCTCATTTCCCTGGTGGAGTGTTAATTTCTGCTGCTCGTAAAAATGCCCAAGAATGGCGCTTGTTGATTGATAACGGCCAGATTTACGACTTATCCCCCTCAACCTTGACCTTAACTTTAGTGAGTCAGTTACCCGTTAATCGCGATCTACCCTGGCGCAAGTTATTGAGCATGCCTGATGGTCAGTTTCTTGTTGCGGGTCAATTTCAATTGTTACTCCTTAACAGTGCCGGGGAAAAAGTTGTTGATTACCAATGGACTGAACCTATGGGCAGTATTCTGGATATGCTTGAGGATTCAAAACAGCGTATTTGGATTGCAACGAGTCGAGGGATTTACCGATTAGAACCAAAAACCTTACAGATTTTCCCTGTTCCTGAATTACCCGATTGGAGCACTGCTATGGCTGAAGGCCATAATGGTGAGATTTGGTTTTCGAGTCGGGCAGGTTTATTAAAGTGGTCTCCAGATACCCATCAGATTGAAAATTATCAACAAGAGCTTAAAACTCAAGCCAATATGGAAACATTAAAGGCGATATTGTTTGATAAATCAGGTTTGATGTGGGTTGGGGGCTCTGGAGATGGTTTAGCCTTACTGGCCTCGCAACCGGATTTCATTCTTGATACTTATACTGGCGAACCGCCACACCAATTATCTGACGCTATGGTGTGGTCGGTGTTTGCGAGTGATGAAGGATTATGGTTTGGGGCGTCAAATGTCAGCTTTGTCGGGCGAAACACTCAAAAAGCAATTACCGTAGATATTGAGGGATTAAAGCCGCACGAGAGTGTTTACGGGATCAGTCGCTTTATTGACCACTATTTATTAGTTTCGACCACGAGTGGTTTGTTTGTCGTGGATAAGTTGACCTTAAAAGGGATCAGTTTTGCCCAGTGGACGCATGGTGGTGAAGCATTTAAAAATAAACTCATCTATGGCACTTATGCCGATCCCAAACTCAAAGGACGGTTTTGGATTGCAACGGGTACGGGGCTGTATTTTTGGGAGCAAGGACTGTTTGAGCCGCAGCCATTTAACTTTGATGGGGCAACTGGGAATTCGCCAGAGCTTAAGCGGCCGACCATTCGTACTTTATATCGAGCCTCTGACGGCAAGTTATGGATAGGTGGACGAAAGGTATTTGGTTATATTGACGAGCAAAATCTTTTTCACGATCAAAGACAATTGTTTAGTGGCTTAAACTCTGTGCCCTCAATTAGCCATATTGAAGAAATATCTCCCGGTGTGATGTGGTTTGGCTCCTATGAAAGGGGCTTATTCGAATTAAATCTCCACGGCGGCAAACTGGTATCGTTAAGTTCACAATGGCAAGTAAATTGTAGTTCGGTATTTTTTATCCAAAAAACAACCAATGCCAATGTCGTTGCCTGTGCTGATTCGCTAATTCGTCAAGATAGAGCGACAGGGCAAATCTCAATGTTTAACCAACTTGATGGCCTAATTTCTAATGAAATGAATGAAGGCGCCTATTTTTATTCTGCCGTTTCAGGTCTGTATATTGGTACTCCTGAAGGGGTGATGAACCTTGATGTGGACAAGATGGTCAACCGTATTGCCGATGATCATGTGATGTTGGAGTCGGTATCGGTTTATTACGACAACAATACCCAAGTTTCGTTGTTACCCAAACCGTTGATGGTGATTAAGCCTGACGCCAATATGGTAAGCCTGCAGATCACTAACCTCGATTATCTTGATGATTCGCCAATACAATTTAAATATCGACTCAGATATCAAGGGGAGGAAGATAACTACGTGCTGCTCCAAGGTGAGTCGCAGGTAAACCTCGCAGGCTTAGCAGCGGGAGAATATCTACTTGAGGTGTTAAGCCAAGTCAATGGAATCTGGTCAGATAAGCCCTTTACTTTTCCCTTCTATGTTGAGCAGCACTGGTGGCTGACTCAAGGGTTTAAAGGTCTATTATTATTAGTGTTTTCAATTATTGCACTGAGTTTAGCGTGGTATCGACAGCGTCAGGTTCGCACCTTTATGGCGATGAACCAAGCGCTAACCGAGAGTGATGATCGTCTCAGGCAATCGTTACGTGGCAGCGACTCTGATCTTTGGGAATGGCACAGGGATAGCCAATGTTTTTATCTCGATAACCGCGGTTATGTCTTGGGAAGTCATGCCAACGAAATTGTACTTACTCTTGAATCACTTCCCGTACATCCTTTGGATCGGGAAAAAGTACTGGTGCAATGGAATAGCATGCTTGCAGGAGAGGTTGATCGGTTTGAAGCCGAATATCGATATCATCGTCGCGATGGTAACTGGGGCTGGTTGAGGGTGCGTGGGCGTCCTGTGGCTCGTAATAAACAAACCCAAGTTATTGAGCGGGTAGCGGGGATTTATAGTGATATAACCTTGCAGCGGCAGCTTGAAGATGAAGTCAGTCTTTTAGCCCAAGCGTTTGAAAATACATCAGAAGGTGTACTTATTTTAGACGTAGATGAAAATATTCGTGTTGCCAATCATGCCGCTCAGCACATTATAGGCTCAGAACAACAGAGCTTAGTCGGCCTATCATTTTCGCAATTTGTGCAAATGAAGGATGGGTTATCTACGGAAGTTGCCCAGTTACTTGGTCAGGATAGCTCATGGACGGGTGAGCGTGAGTTAGTCGGACAAAACGGCCTAGTTTATCCCGTATGGCTTAACGTATCGGTGATGCAGTCACTGAATGAAAATGCCATTCACTATGTAGTAGTATTTTCAGATATCACTGAGCGGAAACGCACCGAGGCCGACCTTAGACGTCTGGCAAATTACGATGTATTAACAGGACTCCCTAACCGTTCGTTATTCGCCAATCGTTTGATGCAATCTATTCAAGCGGCTGAGCAAAGTGGTGAAAAGTTAGCATTGCTGTTTCTTGACCTAGATAGATTTAAGCATGTCAATGATTCCTATGGCCACAGTATGGGCGATGCACTCTTAGTTGAAGCATCTAATCGATTACAATCCTGTATCGGAAGTGACCATTTACTCTGCCGTTTTGGTGGCGATGAATTTGTTATTTTGCTGAAGAATGTTAAAGAGTTAAGTGATATTAACCACTTAGCTGAACAGTTGTTGGCACAAATCGTCGCGCCATTTAGGTTGTTTGGCCGCGAGTTTTATATTTCAACCAGCATTGGGATCAGTATTTGGCCCGATGATGCAATGCAGCCAGAAGCCTTCATAAAAAATGCGGATCTGGCCATGTATCATGCCAAGGAAGAAGGTCGTGGTAACTTCAAATATTATTCATCAGAGCGCAATGCCCAAGCGTTATACCATTTACGTTTGGAGGCTGATTTACGTAAAGCGATAGAGCGGCAAGAATTTGAACTGTATTATCAACCACAAATTGATATTTTGCAGGGGGATAAATTTATTGGCATGGAAGCACTCATTCGTTGGCGACATCCCGTCGATGGTTTTGTGCGACCCGATATTTTTATTAAAGTTGCCGAAGCTTGTGGTTTGGTTGTTGATATTGATCGCTGGGTTTTACGCCGTGCGTGTTCGGATGGGGCAAAATGGGCAATGCAAACCGCTGAGCCATTTAAATTGTCGGTCAATATTTCAGCTGTGCATTTCCGTCAACCAGACTTTATCGATGGCGTGAAGAAAATTCTCGATGCCACCCGTATGCCAGCTTCATCTTTATGCTTAGAAATTACCGAAGGAGTGTTAATGAAAGAGTTGCAAGTGGCTAAAGCCCACTTAATGCAGCTTGACGAGCTTGGCATTGAAGTCGCGATTGACGACTTTGGCACCGGATATTCCTCTTTAGCTTATTTACGCAATTTTGAGGTGAATACACTCAAAATTGACCGTTCATTTTTGATCGATATCGCCTCGAATTCTGCCGATCAGGCTATTGTGAGTAGTATTATTGAATTGGCACGTAACTTAAAATTAACCGTAGTAGCTGAAGGGGTTGAAACCGTTGAGCAGTTAGAGCAGCTTTTTAGCCGTGGCTGTTATATTGTTCAGGGCTATTACTTTGCCAAACCAATGTCTGTCAGTGATTTTGAAAAATATCTTCAGTTACAGTCTCCGCTTGACTCATTGCAATCTTAATCTGCAATTTATGTGTGTTTAATTGCGCATTTTTAGCCTCGGCTCAAGTTGGGGTTTTATGTTGAATTATCTGTTTACAGCACTTGTGTTTAAACGTAAATGAAATAACGCGATCATTAATGGCAAATTTTCAACTCATCGGTTCAGATAAAATATGACTGATGGTTAAATAGATAAATTTGCTAATATTAACTCGAAATTTTTTATCCTATAAAAGTACTCATTATGATGCGCCGAATAGTAGCTTCTCTCTTTTTATGTGTGTTGCTGACTCCCTTATGTGCGGCTGAACGGCCAAAAATAGGATTAGTGTTAAGCGGTGGTGGTGCTAAAGGCGCCGCCCATGTTGGTGTACTTAAAATTTTAGAAGAACATCATATTCCTGTGGACTATATTGCAGGTACGAGTATCGGCGCTTATGTCGCGGGTATGTATGCCTTGGGATACAGTGCAAGTGAAGTCGAAACCATCATGATGGGGGTCGATTGGGACAGCGGTTATTCGGATACCATTCCGCGTAACGTCTTGAGTTATCGAGATAAGCAGTTACGTGATCGTTACAATATTCCGCTCAACATAGGTTACAACGAAGGAGAGGTTAGGGCACCGAGTGGATTGTTGCGTGGGCAAACCATGTCGCAGCTATTACGCCAATCAACCGATCTGGTACAGCAATTTGGCGATTTTGATGCCTTAGCCATTCCCTATCGTGCGGTCGCGACGGATTTAGAAACCAGTTTGCCCGTCGTCATCGACCACGGCAGTTTAGTCAAAGCCATGCAGGCATCTGCGACTGTGCCGGGTGCACTGCAACCGACTCAGATCGATGGCAAGTTATTAGTCGATGGCGGTATTGCCAACAATATGCCCGTGGATGTGGTTAAGGCTATGGGCGCGGATATCATCATTGCCGTAGATATCGGCTCGCCGCTGGTGAAAAAAGACAAATTGAATAGCACGATTGCGGTGCTCGACCAGTTATCTAACTTCCTGACCAATGCCAGTACCGAAAAGCAAAAACAATTACTAACAGATAAAGACGTATTGATCCGTCCCGCTATCGATGCCTTAAGCACCACAGACTTTACCATCATGCCCTTGGCCCTGACGTTAGGGAAAGAAGCCGCCAACGGCCAGCTAGATAAATTGCAGGGCATGAGTGTCAGCGCTGAAGAATATGCCGCCTATGTGGATGCGAAGAAGGCCAAGGGCAAGTTATTAATGGCGGATGTGGCGCATCCTATTAAAGAAATCGTATTCGATAACCAGTCTAAGGTCAGTCTAAACCTATTGAAGGAAACCTTAGATCTGAAAGCCGGCCAAGCTGTGACTAAGGATGAGCTAAACGAGGCGTTAAAACGGATTTATGCCTTAAACAAATTTGAGCGCGTGGATGCCGAGTTTGTGGAAGGCGAAGAAGGCCGAGTGCTGACTGTGACTACCCGTGCTAAATCCTGGGGGCCAAATTACTTCCAACTTGGCTTTAACTGGGAAGATGATTTTAGTACCGATTCAGCCATCAGTTTCGACATGGCTTACACCATGACCGACTTAACCTTTAACGGCGGCGAGTGGCGTAACGAAGTCAAATTGGGCTTTGAAAAACTATTTGCGACCGAGTTTTATCAACCCTTGGATAGGGACCAAGAGTTTTATAGTCGAGCCCGTTATCAATACGATATTCATAATTGGGACTTGTACGATAACAACAACCGCGCCCTAATCTTCGACAAGAAGACTCACACAGTTGAACTGGGTATTGGCTATAACTATGTTTTACAAGGATTTATCGAGTTTGGTCTTGTGGCGGAAAAGGGCGTTATCGTCAACGATGCCTGGTTGCTGAAGGATTTTGATTTTAACTCCTACGGTGCTTACTTGAGGGTTGGTTATGACAGCTTAGACAGTATTAGTTTCCCGACTTCGGGTAACCGCATCACCTTAAATGTGTATGTGCGTAATGAAGATTTTGACGATGTCGTTGATAACAATAAAAACGAATTTAGTGTTCAGGTTGAAGCCGATTGGAAAGGCGCGCTCAGCGTTGGCAATCATGCCTTTGTGGGTAAAGCGTCGCTTGCGACAAATAATAATGACGGACTTAATACGTTACACTTGTCCGATTTGGGCGGTTTCTTAAACCTTTCTGGTTATCACAAGGACTCGCTCACAGGGGCGCATAAGCTCTTTGGCGCCTTTGTCTATCAGTATGATCTGGGCCGAGATGCCTTATTAGGTATGAGAGATTACCCACTCTATTTAGGGCTAAGTTTAGAGGCGGGAAATGTATGGTATGAACGCTCAGAGGTATCCCTCTCAGACCTTATCTATGCTTCTAGCCTTTACATAGGCACAGATACTTCCATGGGGCCGGCAGCACTGGGCTTTGGTATTACAGATATGGGTGATAAATCCTTGTATTTATTTGTCGGTAAAGCCTTCTAAATCGATCGAAGGGCATAACTAAGGTTATGCCCTTCGTTTTTCCTGCTGAACACTATTCCCGCATAATCTAAAAATCGCGTTTATACTGGTTTGCGCAAATATCACTAAGTGTCATAACCTTTTACAAAATCTTGCTACAGCCAAACTAGGCAAAATGCTAAGGTTTTGCAGGAAAAAATAACAACACTCTCAACGGAAGCTGGGGAAAACAATGAAGAAGATTAGCACACTGGCGCTGGGGATTGCCCTGAGCCTAGGTTTAGCCGCTTGCAGCAGCGAGCCTAAAACTGAAGTCGCCGCGGTTTCTGGCATTGAATTACAAAACTTTGATGCCTCAGTTCGCCATCAAGACGATTTTTATTACAGCGTGAACGGTAAATGGTTAGCGAATACGCCTATCCCTGCCGACAAGTCTAACTACGGTGCATTCTCTGTGCTGTACGATCAAAGCCAAGATGCGTTGAAAAAAATCATCGATGCCGCCGCAGCGCAAAAAGATGCTGCTCCTGGCTCTAATAATCAAAAAATCGGTGACTTTAACGCCAGCTTTATGAATACCGATTTGCTCGAATCCTTAGGTGTAACCCCATTAAATCCATTACTGGCGGACATCTCTGCAGTGAAAAATCACAGTGAATTACCCGCGGTGATGGGGAAATTACTCACCAGCGGTTCAGGTATTCCCTTTGGTTTCTACGTTAATAACGACGCGAAAAATTCTACCCAATATGCAGTGTATTTAAGCCAGTCGGGCTTAACCTTGCCAGACCGCGATTACTACTTAAAAGATGACGCTAAGTTTGTCGCTAATCGCCAAGCAATGGCGAAATATGTGACTGATATTCTGACTGAAGCAGGCTATAAAAATGCAAAACGTGCCGCGAAAAACGTAGCCGACATCGAGATGATGATCGCTAAGAGCCAGTGGAGCCGCGTTGAATCTCGCGATGCTAACAAGTCTTACAACAAACTGAGCCGTGCCGAGCTGCAAAAACTCACTGGCAAGTTTGATATCAATGCCTTTGCGACCAGTGCGGGCCTTGGCGATAAAGTGACTGAAGTCATCGTGCGTCAGCCATCATACTTAGAAAAGTTAGGCGCTAATTTTGATGCCTTCCCCGTTTCAGCTTGGCAGGATTACTTAACGTTCCACTTAGTGGATAGCTATGCTGAGCTGTTAAGCAAAAACTTCGTTGACCTTAACTTTGCCTTTAAAGGCAAAACCTTAATGGGTATTGAAGAACAACAACCACGTTGGAAAAAGGCGGTAGATGGCGCCGACCAAGTGATTGGTGAGTTAGTCGGTGAGGAGTACGTTAAGCAATATTTCAAACCAGAAGCAAAAGCCCGCATGGAAACTATGATCAAAAATCTGATCAAAGGTTTCGAAGTCAGTATTAATGAGCTCGAGTGGATGACGCCAGAAACTAAAGTCGCGGCTCAGGAAAAACTGTCTAAGTTTACCTACAAGATTGGTTATCCAGACAAATGGAAAGACTACACTGCGCTAGAAATCAAGCCTGATGAGCTGGTGGGCAACTATATGCGTTACGCCCAGTTTGAATATCAAGACATGATCAACAAGCTCGGTAAGCCAATCGATCGTACCGAGTGGCATATGACACCGCAAACGGTGAACGCTTATTACAGCCCAGTTGGCAATGAAATCGTATTCCCAGCGGCGATTCTGCAACCGCCATTCTTCAATATGGAAGCCGATGATGCGGTTAACTACGGTGGTATCGGTGCGGTAATTGGCCACGAAATCAGCCATGGTTTCGACGACCAAGGTGCTAAGTACGATGGTGACGGCAACCTGCGTGATTGGTGGTCGGATAAAGACCGTGAAGAGTTCCAAAAACGCGGCAAGCAACTGTCGGCGCAGTATTCTGGCTATGAAGCCTTGCCCGGTAAGTTTGTGAACGGTGATTTAACCTTAGGCGAAAACATCGGTGACTTAGGCGGGTTAACCGTAGCGGCGCGTGCCTATGCGATGAGCTTAAACGGTAAACCTGCACCAGTGCTCGATGGCTTAACGGGTGAGCAGCGTTTCTTCGTCGGTTGGTCACAGGTATGGCGCCGCAACTACCGTGATGAAGAGTTAGGTCGTCGTTTACTGACTGATCCACATTCACCTAGCCACTACCGTGCTATGGGTACACCGCGCAATATTGAAGCTTTCTATAAAGCCTTTGAGCTGAAAGAGAGCGACAAGATGTATTTAAAACCAGAAGAGCGCGTAAAAATCTGGTAATCCATAGGATGAAAATGAAAAAGCCAGACGAATGTCTGGCTTTTTACTTGGGTTAGGATTAATGCCCATATCCTAAAGTTTCAATTTTTTCGATTTTTTGATCGGTTGCATAAACCCGCCGCATCAATCGTGTCGGGCCAAAATCATAGGTCCACTCAGCATATTCTATCGGCAACTTGCTTGGATCAATCACGATATCACCCGCGGAGTTTCGATAAGTGGCGGGTTGGCTATATTCTTTGGCTTCGTTTGGCGGTCCGCACTTTTCTAACACTGCGTTTAAGGGATCGCCTACGTTGATGACGAATTGCTTACAGCGCATAGAATCTGTCGCTAAGGCTGGCAAACTCGCCGCCCACAGTATTAACAACACATAATACTTCATCGGTGTATCCTAGCTGTGATTAACCTTTCTCAAATTGATTCGGTGACTTTATTTAGAACACCTTATCAAGCTCCAATAAACTCTCTAATTGATGATGGGCTATGATCCATTTTGCTTCACCGCGTTGTTCTGGCGCAGGAATCGCAACGGTTTGCATATTGGCGGCGCGGGCAGCGATCAGACCATTAAAAGAGTCTTCAATCGCGAGGCAATATCGCGGGTCAACCCCTAAGGCCGCTGCGCAATTTAAGTAAACCTCTGGATGGGGTTTGCCATAGGTAAGCGCTTCAGCAGATTCTACCGCCATAAATTGGCCCTTAAGCTTAAGCCTTGTTAGCACAGCATCAATCAGCACCGTTGGTGATGAGGTTGCTAAGCCTACCTTTAAGCCTTTGGCCTGGCAGTATGCCATTGCTTGTTGAACGCCAGACATCGGCTCACCGGATTGCCGAATTTCTTCAGCAACTTTGTCAACTATGGCGTTGCTGATCTTGGCATTATCGTAATCGGCCCAAGGCGCTTTGTGATACCAATAATCGACACATTGATCGATACGTAACCCCGTGGTTTGTTGAATTGTTTCGATAGTGACTGGCACGCCAAGCGCCGATAACACTTCATATTCAACCCTTTGCCAAAGGGGTTCTGAATCAATTAACACGCCATCCATATCAAAAATAACGGCTTGAATACTGAGGGATGTCATTACTACTCCAAGGGATGGGAAATGGGTCATTCGAGCTTGAGTGTAAGTTTAAGCCCGTCATCTTCAAAGCCTAAACACACAAAGTTGAGAAATATTTTTGGTGGAAAGGAATTGATGTCCAAAAAAATAATCGTTCGATTTTAAATTGATTAACTTATGTTAACTATTTGTAGATTATGGTTTTTTATCTGTTTTCAAACTATTGTCTAATTTCCATTGTTTTATTGTTGCCGTAAGTTGAGTTGCACCTCCGGATTTAGCCCTTATTTCGTCTTTTGCCGAGTGTGACCTGATTCATACTTTTGCAAAGCTGTAGTATACTGCTGGCCGGAAATACGGGTCGATCATGTCGGACTGTCAGCTTCAATTGAGAAGACGTGCAGTTTCGTTGTTAGAGCGCCAAACAAAGAGGAATGTTGCCGTGCTAGAAGCATATCGTAAACACGTCGCAGAACGTGCTGCAGAGGGCGTAGTCCCTAAGCCATTAGATGCACATCAAGTGGCTGAACTGGTTAAATTGGTTCAAAATCCCCCCGCTGGTGAAGAAGCTGTTATTCTTGACCTGCTCGAAAATCGAATTCCCCCCGGTGTTGACGAAGCCGCCTATGTTAAAGCCGCTTTCTTAGATGCGGTTGCTAAAGGCACTGCAACTTCACCCATACTATCTGCCGAACGTGCGACTGAGTTATTAGGCACTATGCAAGGTGGCTATAACATCGAGCCGCTGATCGCTCAGTTAGATAACCCCGCTCTGGCGCCTTTAGCTGCTAAAGCCTTATCTCACACTTTGCTGATGTTTGACTCTTTCCACGATGTGGTTGAGAAAATGGAAGCGGGTAACGTCTATGCAAAACAAGTGGTTGAAGCGTGGGCAAATGCAGATTGGTACTTAAGCCGTCCAAAATTAGCGGACAAAGTCACCCTGACCGTATTCAAAGTCTCTGGTGAAACCAACACCGACGACCTGTCACCAGCACCCGATGCTTGGTCACGTCCAGATATCCCATTGCACGCCTTAGCGATGCTGAAAAACGCGCGTGATGGTATCGAGCCAGATGTACCTGGCAGCGTAGGTCCAATCAAGAAATTAGAAGAACTGAAAACTAAAGGTTTCCCATTAGTTTACGTGGGTGACGTTGTAGGTACTGGTTCATCACGTAAATCTGCGACTAACTCAGTACTGTGGTTCATGGGCGATGATATCCCATTCGTACCTAACAAACGTGCTGGTGGTTTCTGCTTAGGTGGCAAAATTGCGCCGATTTTCTTCAACACTATGGAAGATGCGGGCGCACTGCCAATCGAACTCGACGTCAGCAAAATGGAAATGGGCGATGTGATCGACATTTACCCATACGCTGGTGTTGTTAAGCGTCATGGCTCAGATGAAGTGATTTCTGAGTTCAGCCTGAAAACCGACGTACTGTTAGACGAAGTGCGTGCAGGTGGTCGTATTCCACTGATCATCGGTCGTGGTTTAACTGACAAAGCACGTGCAGTATTAGGTTTACCAGCCTCTGACGTATTCGTACGTCCTCAAGACATCGCTGATAATGGCAAAGGTTATACCCTTGCACAGAAGATGGTCGGTAAAGCCTGTGGTGTTGCTGGCGTACGTCCAGGTCAATACTGTGAGCCTAAGATGACTTCTGTAGGTTCACAGGACACTACCGGTCCTATGACCCGTGACGAGCTGAAAGACTTAGCCTGTTTAGGCTTCAGTGCTGATTTGACTATGCAGTCATTCTGCCACACTGCCGCTTATCCAAAACCGGTTGACGTTAACACTCACCACACGCTGCCAGACTTCATTATGAACCGTGGTGGTGTGTCGCTGCGCCCAGGTGACGGTGTTATTCACTCATGGTTAAACCGTATGTTATTACCAGACACAGTAGGTACTGGTGGTGACTCACATACGCGTTTCCCAATCGGTATTTCATTCCCAGCGGGTTCTGGTCTTGTTGCCTTCGCTGCTGCGACCGGTGTGATGCCTCTGGACATGCCAGAATCAGTATTAGTACGCTTCAAGGGCAAGATGCAACCTGGTATCACCCTACGTGATCTAGTACATGCTATCCCATTAAAAGCGATTGAAATGGGTCTGCTGACGGTTGAGAAGAAAGGTAAGATCAACATCTTCTCTGGTCGCGTACTGGAAATCGAAGGCTTAGAAACCCTGAAAGTAGAACAGGCATTCGAACTGTCTGACGCCTCAGCAGAACGCTCTGCAGCGGGTTGTACTATCAAGTTAGACAAAGAGCCAATCATTGAGTACCTGAACTCTAACATCACTATGCTGAAGTGGATGATCGCTGAAGGTTACGGTGACCGTCGCACGATAGAGCGTCGTATCAAAGGCATGGAAGAGTGGTTAGCGAATCCTGAGCTGATGAGTGCTGACAAGGATGCTGAGTACGCAGCAGTGATCGAAATCGATCTGAACGAGATCAAAGAGCCAATCCTGTGTGCGCCTAACGATCCTGATGATGCTGTATTACTGTCATCTGTTGCGCAAACTAAGATTGACGAAGTGTTCGTGGGTTCTTGTATGACTAACATCGGTCACTTCCGTGCGACCGGTAAGATGTTAGACAAGTTCGCTAAGACGCTGCCAACACGTCTTTGGATTGCACCACCGACTAAGATGGACAAAGACCAACTGACCGAGGAAGGCTACTACGGTATTTTTGGTCGCGTTGGTGCGCGTATCGAGATCCCAGGCTGTTCACTGTGTATGGGTAACCAAGCACGTGTGGCTGAAGGTGCAACTGTAGTATCGACTTCTACCCGTAACTTCCCGAACCGTTTAGGTACAGGTGCAAACGTATACTTAGCGTCTGCGGAATTAGCGGCAGTGGCAGCACTGTTAGGTCGTCTGCCTACGGTTGAAGAATACCAAGAATACGCGAAAGAGTTAGACGCAACTGCAGCTGACACTTACCGTTACTTGAACTTCGATCAAATCGATTCTTACACTAAGAAAGCATCACAAGTGATCTTTCAATCAGCTGTATAATCGATTGATATGATAATGAAAAGCCAGCGAAAGCTGGCTTTTTTGTTTCTATTGAATGCTTTGCTGTACTGTTAATGCGCAAACAATCACATAGCAACTTAACGAAAGACAGAGGATAAATTGATTATTTATCGGTCAGGTATCTCTTTAGCGCAGTGTTTAGCGTGGCTTATCATGCCGCATTAAGCTTGCTGGGCGTGCTCTGAATACTGGTTATGTAGCACTTCGAGCAATTTATCTTCTAACTCGAAACGGGTTTCCATGGTGTGGGCCAGTTCGGAAAGATCTTTATCGAGCTGGTATAACACTTGGTCATCCTGCGCTTCGGCGTACTTATCATTAAAGTCTAACGCCGCGTTGGTCGTTGGGGTGATCTTTGGCAGTACTTGCTGGGCTAAGGTTTTGCTCGAGGCGCCAAACTTTTCACAGGCATTGACCACTTGGTCATAGACTTCGAAATGGCCTTCGGAGACGTAATCGACTAATAAATCACAAAAGGATTTCACATGATCGAAGGAGGGAAGGGATTTTTCGGCTTTCCCATAGGGAGGAAGGCCTGCTATCTGGCAGTAATGCACCAAGAGTTTACGACGATTTTCTAGCCATTGATCTATAAGCTTATTTGAACCGCCCCACTTTTGTTCTGCTTTCTCGAGTTCTCTCAGCATGATGCATTCCATTTAAGTGCCAGGACATGACTCTAATGTAGGGGAGAAATAGCTCTTGGATCAACCCTTTTTATCGGGATTTGCGAGAATTGGCAGATGGACAAACCAGCTGTTTTGTATAAAAAAATGCGGAAATAAAAAGCCCAACGATAGAAACCTATCGTTGGGCGAGTAATGTATATAGCAGGCTCGATGCGACGAGCTTCTTGATTGTTCTTGCTAGCGCAAACTTTTTATACCAAAGGCAGGAAACCAGCGCAACTTTTTTCTGTCTTAGTGTGACTTTGGGTTCGATTACTAAACAGTATGTTATCTGGCTAGCATTTTGACGATAAGTGCTTAAATGGACAGCAATGATGGGGAATAGCTCACATAAATTTGCACTTAAAGGTTACATTATCCGCGTAAATGCTAAACTACCGACCCAGCGGATCTCAATAAGTCTAGGAATCAAGCCAAATGGCAGAATTAAAGAATGATCGTTATTTACGCGCCCTACTAAAACAGCCTGTTGATATGACTCCAGTGTGGATGATGCGTCAAGCTGGCCGTTATCTCCCTGAATACAAAGCGACTCGCGCTCAAGCGGGTGACTTCATGTCTTTATGTAAAAACCATGAACTGGCCTGTGAAGTAACGCTACAACCGCTGCGTCGTTACGAGCTGGATGCGGCGATTCTGTTTTCCGATATTCTGACTGTTCCCGATGCGATGGGATTAGGTCTGTATTTTGAGGCGGGCGAAGGCCCACGTTTTGAGCGCCCAACAGACACTATCGATGCCATCAAAAAATTAGCCGTTCCCGATCCAGAAGATGATCTGGGTTATGTGATGAAAGCGGTTAGCACTATTCGCCGTGAACTGAATGGCCAAGTGCCATTGATTGGTTTCTCTGGCTCTCCTTGGACACTCGCGACTTACATGGTTGAAGGTGGCTCGAGTAAAACCTTTGAAAAAATTAAGAAGATGGCCTACGCAGAGCCAGCGGCGCTGCATATGTTACTCGACAAGTTAGCAGACTCAGTGACTCTGTACCTGAATGCGCAGGTTGCTAACGGCGCTCAATCGCTGATGATCTTCGACTCATGGGGCGGCGCGTTATCGCACACGGCTTACCGTGAATTCTCACTGCGTTATATGCAGAAGATTGTCGATGGTCTGACTCGCTTTGCCGATGGCCGCCAAGTGCCAGTGACCTTATTCACTAAGGGCGGTGGCTTATGGTTAGAAGCCATGGCTGAAACTGGCTGTGACGCCTTAGGTTTAGACTGGACTGTCGATATTGCCGATGCCCGTCGCCGTGTCGGTCACAAAGTGGCGCTTCAGGGCAACATGGATCCTTCTATGCTGTACGCGCCAATCCCACGTATCGAAGAAGAAGTAGCTCAAATTCTGGCTGGCTACGGTGAAGGTACAGGCCACGTGTTTAACTTAGGCCATGGTATTCACCAGCATGTGGACCCAGATCATGCAGGTGCCTTTATTAAGGCGGTTCACGCTCAATCTAAGCAGTACCATAAATAAGCTGCACTAAATAACAAACGGACCTGAGGGTCCGTTTTTTATGGCGTTTATTACAGCGTCAGAAACTTCCACTTGGGTGTTGTTAATTGGGTATTAACTTGTGGTTTAGCGAGTGCATTAATTAATCGCGTGCTTTATAGCGTATGTCTCCGCGGTGTTAGTGCGTTGGAGCTCGGTTACCATCTAACTTTTTAAAACTTTTTTATCGAATAGCTGCGTTAAATCAAAGGCGTTTAAAGCAATTAAATGCATGCTATTGCCTACTTTAGCAACGGATAAAGCAAAGTGATATTTAATACTATTTGCAAATGAGATATGTTGCATGGCGCTATAAGGGACTAAATAAAGCCGTTTGTTAATTTAATTACGTAAGCCGTGGTAAAAGATGCGCATAGGCAACAAAATATTGGTATTTATTGCAGGGTTCTGTTTACCAGCCGTTGTGCTTGTCTCCTATTGCCTCGGGGTTTGGTTTGACCATAGGGTCGAATTGTTACGTCAGGATAATGTACAGCGCGAGCTGGCGAATATTCAGCAGCAGTTCCGCATCGATGTCGATCGGTTAGGTTTTCTCACTAACATCTATGCCTCACCATTAGCTCATCTCGATAGCGAGCAGTTAAAAGCCCTCGAGTCTTCGTGGCTTGAGAGCTCCATGTCTGCCAATTTAAGTTGGTTTATTCTGCGAGATGGAAATTTGCAGAGTGTTTTTCAAAATGAGCAATCAATAGCTGATGTGAATCGGCAGGAAATCGCCAAGGCGATAACGACGCAGGCTAAGCCTGAGTTTGCCAGCGCCTATTTAATTGGCGATAAAGGATATGTCGTCACTGCGGTCGCTTCACATTTGGGTGAGTATGTGCTGTTAGTGCGGCAACTTACTGAGCGCGATCTACTGGAATATGCTCAAACCTCCCTTGTCGCGCGGATCAGCATGTCTAATGCTGTAACAACACATAATACCTTACATCCAAGTTCGGTTGCGCTGCCGAGTCTCATTAGTCAACAACCAATTTATCTTCAGGTTGAATTTTCTGATGATCCTTTTCGAGATGTAAAGCTTAGTCTCGACTGGGTGTCGCTTGCGGTGATATTGCTGGGGGTATTCATTGTCGCTTTGGGTTATGTTTGGTTGCGTTCAGGCCTGTTACAGCCCCTTAATAGCTTGATGCAGCAATTAGCGCTCGTTGATCCTATGGCGAGTGTATATCGGCCTGTGACCAGCGAGGGTAATGAAGAGTTATCTGTATTGGCGAATCGCGTAAACAGCTTACTCGCGAGGATTTATCAGCAGAAAGAGCGCGGTAAAATAACCTTAGAGTCGATTGCTGAAGCCGTTATCTTGACCGACATCGATGCAAACGTCATTTACATGAATCCAAAGGCTGAAACACTGCTTGATGTGGCCAGTTGTGATGCCGTTGGTGAGAGTCTTGCTAGCTTATTAAAGGCTGGAGAGCAGTTAAATCAAGCGGTATTTCACTGTATTCGCCTTGGCGAAACTACACCTCAAGTCGCTAAAATCAAGCTGCTAACCACTACGCCACGAATTATTGAACGTAGCATTAGTAACGTGCTTAATCATGAAAAAGAGATTGTCGGTACTGTAGTAGTACTGCGGGATATCACCCAAGAAGAACGCCTTAAGCACCAGCTACAAAAACGCGCAAACTTTGATGGTATTACCGGGTTACTTAATCGCCAAGCGTTCGAAGAACAACTGCCCGAGTTCGCCGGTCAAACGAGGAGCCTTGCGGTATGTTATTTGGATTTAGAGCAGTTTAAGTTGATCAATGATAGTTGTGGCCATACTGCGGGTGATCGCATGTTGGCCATGGTCGCTAAGGCTATCCAATCATGTCTTGGGCCTCAGGAGTTATTCGCTCGCTTAGGTGGGGATGAGTTCGGACTGGTGATCTGCGATCGCTCGGCGTTAGCCGTGGTGCAGTTGCTAAAGCACATTATTGCCCAGGTATCGTTGCAAGTGTTACACGATAAAAATTGCAACTACAAAGTCGGCTTAAGTATTGGTGTTGCCTTTGGGCGTGCGCCCTATATCAATGCGCAGGAATTACTCAAGGATGCGGATATCGCTTGTATTGCCGCTAAAGCTAAGGGCGCCAATCAAATCCATATTTATGATGATAAAGATAAAGAACTGACCTACCAGCGTAATGCGCCTAAATGGGCGATGCGTATTGCCCAAGCAATTGAGGAAAATGAACTCCTGCTCTACTACCAGCCCATCCGAGGATTAGGTGCGAGTTCTAAACGCCAACGGATGGAGATTCTGCTCAGGATCCAAGAGCCTTGTGGTCGCATTTTGGCGCCAGCCCAGTTTATTGCTGCCGCAGAACGTTTTAAGCTGATGCCTGAAATTGATAAAGAAGTGATACGTAAAGCCTTTTTATGGCTGTCGCTAAATTCGCAGCTTTGGCCGGATCACTGCATTTCAATCAACCTTTCGGGCAATAGTCTCGGCGCCGAAGGCATGGTGGAATATATTGCTAAGCAGCAGCAAATTTTTGATATTCCTAGCCAATGCGTTTGCTTTGAAATTACCGAAACGACTGCGATTCAAAACCGTCACCGCGGCATGGAAATGCTCAGGCAATTGCGCAAACTCGGTTTTTCCTTTGCATTGGATGATTTTGGCAGTGGCTTTGCTTCCTACGGCTATTTACGCGAACTGCCCGTGGACTACGTCAAAATCGATGGCTGCTTTGTTAAAAACCTGGCCGTCAATGCCAAGGACTATGCCATCGTGAAATCTATTCAAGACGTTTGCCGAGTAATGGGAATTGAGACGGTCGCCGAATTTGTAGAAAACCAAGAGATTATCGATAGATTGCAAGCGATTGGTATCAACTATGCTCAAGGTTATGCGATAGGACGGCCGCAACCTCTAGCAAGTTATTGTGAGCAGTTTGAGATGAGCTTAGCGCAACGCGCATAGGGGATTGCGCTTTTTAGGTGATTATGCCAATTTACCCTTAACCGAAGTTAACATATTAGTAACAAGGATATGGTTATGGATGGACTGACGGGTAAAGTGGTTATTATTACAGGGGCTTCTGAAGGTATTGGTCGTGCGCTGGCGATTGCCATGGCGCGGGTAGGATGCCAACTTGTATTGAGTGCTCGCAACGAAACGCGTCTTGCCTCACTTGCCCTCGAAATTGCTAACTATGGTCCTACCCCCTTTGTTTTTGCCGCTGATGTTAGCAGTGCCTCCCAGTGTGAAGACCTAATTCAAGCCACGATTGCCCATTATGGCCGTCTCGATATTTTGGTTAATAATGCGGGCATGACGATGTGGTCGCGTTTTGATGAGTTAACCCAACTAGCGGTTCTTGAAGATATCATGCGCGTTAATTACTTAGGCCCTGCCTATTTGACCCATGCCGCCTTACCCTATTTAAAGTCGAGCCAAGGTCAGGTCGTGGTGGTGGCTTCGGTGGCTGGGTTAACAGGCGTACCGACTCGTAGTGGTTATGCGGCGTCTAAGCATGCTGTTATCGGTTTTTTTGATTCGCTACGGATTGAGCTTGCTGACGATAATGTGGCCGTGACGGTGATTTGCCCTGATTTTGTCGTCTCGCAAATCCATAAGCGAGCCTTAGATGGTGCGGGTAAGCCACTCGGTAAATCGCCAATGCAGGAAGCTAAAATTATTTCCGCAGAGCAATGTGCCGACATGATGCTACCCGTGATAGCAACCCGAGGCCGGCAGCTTATCACTTCTCTTCGCGGCCGGCTCGGGCGTTGGCTTAAGCTGATTGCACCGGGCTTAATCGATAAAATAGCCCGTAAAGCAATTGCCTCAGGCCATTAGCTTTTATTGAGGTGTTTAACGATGGCTTGTTCAGCTTCATTTTGGGTTGCCTTATCACCATCAGCTTGGATGTTGGCTGTTGCCTTATGGCCTGTGAGATCCTCGGCAATATGAAGCCAGTCAGGATGCCAGTAAAAATTCTGTCCCGACAGTGTTTGCCAATTATGCACGCCGGACTTTTCGCCTTGATAAATAATGTCTTTGATTGAATAACCCATAGAAAACCCCTGATTTATTATTGGATATCATTATTGAGGTCAAATAGTGCGCTATCCACTTCGCAACTTGTGTGCGTTAGATCACGCTTTTAGGCAAAAATAAACCTCGCATTTGCGAGGTTTATTTTTTATTGCACTTAATTTTCAGTGTCTTAACGTCTAGTGCTTTAATGTCTAGGGTATTAAGGTTTCGCGCATTGGCTAGGTGAGCCTGTGCCTTTCCAAAGTGTGCTGCTATCGCTCAGTGACAGTGGGATAAAGGTTAAGCCTTGGCTCATATTCGCGGGTGGTAAATCAGTTTCGAGCTCATACATACCCATTGGTACCGTGCCAAGGCTGGCGTTTGCTGTGACTTGCATGGCTGCAAGACTAGAGTAACGCAGTCCTAGCATATCGAAATGGCTGCGCCAATCTTTGCCTGTGAGTTTGCTTAAGGAAACCAACATAAAGTCATTGCCAGGAATATCTCTGACCGTTTTACCACCGTAGACGCTATGGCCATCGAAGGGGAACAAGTCAAAACCGAGTTTACTGCGGTTTGCCTCCCAATCGCTGGCGTTATTAGCGTATTTACCGAAAATACGGCTGTGCTGATACAGCAAGGTAAAGAGATTAAAGCCATTACTTAAGGTTGTGCCATCACTTAGCGTCATGCCATGGGCCTTGAGGGCCATTTGGATATAAAACCCCATGCGATAGCCATTATGTACCGCATAATCATTACTTGCCCAAGGTGCGGTATATCGGTCTTCGCCGATATCTAACACTTTACAGTTAGCGCCGAAGACCACGCGTTTGCCACTGGTATCCTTAGTGCCTATGGCATCGGACATAAACACATAAAAGAGATCTTTGTGATTCATATGGCCATCATTGATGGTGTTGGTATTACCATCACGCAAATAATGGGTCTTCCACAGCACGACATAGGGGAAGATATTGTTGGAGTTTTCTCCTGCACGGCTGCCATAACCTGTCCAATTGTCGCTGTTGGCGGCTGTGGCATATTGCACATTGAGGCGGTTGGTTTGCAGATTATGGCCAAGTTCATGGTTATCTCCCCAACCCGTGGGTGAAATATTCCAAGCGGCATCCCAAGGATTGCCACTGCAACCCGATCCACATTGGGCATTCTGGTCATAGTTAGCGTGTTGGATGATGCTGCGGGTATGCAGACTGGCATCGGTGCAATCGGCGCCAAACAGCGCCTGACAGCTTGATAGCACCTCGGCGGGTAACGACTCACTTAAGCTTTTACCTTGGATCTTAAGTCCTGCTAAGGTGTAAACACTATTGATATGGTCCTCGACGATGCTTTTGAGCAAGGCGGTAACATCGGGGATCTTACCGCCAATGGCATTCATAAAACGGTCGCGGCGTAAATGCTGTTCAGCGCCATCGGTGCGCAGATCCACATGGGGCAGCTCAGTGTTTTGGATTTTGTCATTGAAGGCCGTGATTTCAGCAGGATTAGAAAAATCCATGATACTTGGGTGCTTAGCCACATTTTTTGCTTGCACATCGACACTGAGCGCGCCTTCGCCGCCACTGATATAGAAATAAATCGGGCCGCCATAGGGGGTTGAAAACTCGATGCTTTGCCCTTTGGCGAGCTTAAGACGCTGCTGCGCTAACTCAAGCGGCGCGCGATAAACCTTTTGTTCAAAGGCGCGGTTGGTATTGCGTCTATGATAATTTAGCTTAATTTCGACGTTGGCATTGGTGCTATCCAAACGACTGAGCGTGATGGTTTGTCCCGGTAAGGCGTACCAGCCTGAGCTGGTCCATTGACCTGTATAAGGTACGCTAATGGTTTTGCGCTCTGATACTGTGGCCGGATAACCGTAGTGAGCATTAGTGCCTTTACTTAGATTGGCTCTGTCGGTGACATATTCCCCTAAATCGGCTTGGGCAAGGTTATGGGCGCGGGCGTAGCTCACCGTCCAATCGGCAAATAGCGCTTGCTGCCATTGGGTGAACTCGCTGTAGGCGATGGGATAATCAATTTCACTACGGTATTTATCGGCGAGCAGTAAACCGGCCTTTATCAGTGGGAAGTTAGTGCGACTAAACACATCAATGCCATTGATATCTAAGGTTTCAGCGCTGCTGCGATACCAGTCGGCACCCGCTTTAAAAGCCTCAACAAAGGCGCCGCTATTACAGCTTAAGTAATTGCCTGTGCAGTCATTTAATACCTGCGTATCAAAGCGCTGCTCCCGCAGATTTGCCAGTAGTTTCTTAACATCTTCAAGGGCTTTATCTTCGGCCAGAATGCTACTTACATTCAAGTTATCGGCATTGAGTTTGGACCAATAGTTGCCAGCGGTAGAGAGTCCCATCTCAAGATAGAGTGGCGAGAGCATAGCGCTTTGTTCGCGTCGATAATTTGAGAGTAGCAGGGGAATACCCGCAGCCTTGGCTTTGGCAATCGCCGCTTGAATGCCCGCGTAACCTAGGTTGTCGCGGTCAATATCGCTGATAACGATTAAATCGGGTTTTAAGGTATCGATACAGCTGGCGAGGGCGCTGTAGTCGCAGCTATTGGCGGTATTGATACTGTGAGCATCGGGATAGTACTTGCTTAGCCAAGTGCGGATCCCTTCGTTATGGGGGAAATACCAACTGTCGGCACGGCTCGGCATTTGGGCCGTGACTATGCTGAGGCCATCCTGTTGATCGCCACCTTTAGTCAGCCATGAGATGAGATTTTTCAACAGTATATCTGTCTGCGCAGAAGTGTTGACGCTAAATAAGTTGCCACCCATAGCGGCATAGCGTTGTCCCTGTTGCTCGCCCGCCATCACTAGGCCGCGAACGGCACTGGCGCCACTGCCATCCACATTTGATGGCAGTAGGGTAAAAGTGTTTTCCGGCATAAAGCTCGAAAAGGTAATGGAGTCGTGGGTCGGATGCCAGCTAATGCTGCTACCTACACCTTGATAGAGCTGGGTGATTTTCGCTTTGCGGGCAGCGTCCACTTTGGCTAGTTCGGTAGTGCTGAAGTCAATCAGCTCAATGGCGCTGGCAAGGGTATGATCTTGATGGCGAATGGCATTTTCAGCATTGCTGATAAAGGCTGGAGTAATCGTGCAATCCGCCGACATCGCCGCTGTGGTATAAGTTAACTCGGCTAATGAACCGCCACAGCCACTAATTTTTTCTAGTACAAAGCCTGCGTCCGCTTGAACACTAAAGCTGGCTCTTTTGCCCGAATCGACTTTTTGGCTTGCAGGAGTGAGTTTGCCGCCCGATACCTGACTTGCACTGGCGGTATATTGGGTGATAGTCGGTGGCTGAACGGGTGGTGTGGTGGTGCTCGCATCCTCAGAGCCGCCCCCGCAACCGCCAATCAGTAAGGCGATGGCGGTAGATATAAGTCTAATCTCCATAGGGAGTCCTTATTATTTTGGGAATTAACAATTATGCAGCATTGTAGCGGAATAATACGGGCTAAAGTAGATAATATCTTAATAAAATTTATATAAATCATTATCTTAAATTTGACGATCGTCAAATTTAAGGCATAAAAATACCGGCATTAGGCCGGTATTTTTAGTGGGATTAACCCTTAGCTCTGTTGTTCACGGGCAATGGCGCGATAACCGATATCGGTACGGAAATACACGTCATCCCAGTGGATTTCATCAACCAGCAGATAAGCAGCTTTTTGTGCTTCGGTCACTGTGTGTCCTAAGGCTGTCGCACATAATACGCGGCCGCCGTTGGTGACCACATGGCCGTCTTTCATCTCAGTACCCGCGTGGAATACCTTGGCATCGTGATTACCTAGGCTTAGGCCGTCAATCACATCGCCTTTGCGATAGTCATCAGGGTAACCGCCTGCGGCCAACACTACGCCAACTGCGGCGCGCTCGTCGTACTCGGCAGTGACTTTATCCAGCTCGCCACGGGTCGCGGCTAAACACAGCTCAACCAGATCAGACTTGAGGCGCATCATAATTGGTTGGGTTTCTGGGTCGCCAAAGCGGCAGTTGTATTCCAGTACTTTGGCGCTGCCGTCTGGTGCGATCATCAGGCCTGCATACAGGAAGCCAGTGTACACATTGCCTTCAGCCGCCATGCCATCCACCGTTGGGCGGATAACGTTAGCGATTGTCCAATCGTGTACGCTTTGGGTGACCACAGGAGCAGGAGAGTAAGCACCCATTCCGCCAGTGTTTGGACCGTGGTCGGCGTTATCACGGGCTTTATGGTCTTGGCTGGTCGCCATCGCGAGGATATTTTTACCATCGACCATAACGATAAAGCTGGCTTCTTCGCCTTTTAAGAATTCCTCGATAACCACGCGAGAACCGGCATCACCAAACTTATTGCCCGCGAGCATATCATCAATTGCGGCATCCGCTTCGGCTTGATCTTGGGCGATGATCACGCCTTTACCTGCGGCTAAACCGTCGGCCTTGATCACCACTGGGTAACCCGTCTTGCCCGTCAGTTCACGCACGAAGGCTTTAGCGTCTTGGATTTCGGTACAGTTTTTATAACCCGCGGTAGGAATATTGTGGCGCGCTAAAAAGTCCTTAGTGAAGGCTTTTGAACCTTCGAGCTGAGCTGCCGCCTTCGTTGGGCCGAAAATAGGTAAACCCGCAGCGTTAAAGGCATCGACCACGCCTAATACCAGCGGCGCTTCCGGGCCAACGATGGTGAGTTCGATCTGATTGGTTTTAGCAAAATCGAGCAGGGCAGGAATGTCAGTTGCACTGATATTTAAGTTTTCAAGCTTTGGTTCGAGAGCCGTGCCCGCGTTACCCGGTGCAACATAAACCAGTTCGACCTGAGGTGATTGTGCCGCTTTCCAAGCTAGGGCATGTTCGCGGCCGCCGCCACCAATAACTAATACTTTCATGTTAAGTCATCCCTTTGAGTTTTAAATTCTTGTGGTTAGATACTTATGTTCACTGAGTGCGATAAACGAAACAGCCAGCACTTGGCGTGCTGGCTGTAGGTGGCATTAGTGACGGAAGTGGCGCATGCCCGTCATTACCATGGCCATGCCGTGCTCGTCGGCAGCGGCGATGATTTCAGCATCGCGCATTGAGCCACCCGGTTGGATGATACAGCTAATGCCCGCCGCCGCTGCGGCATCGATACCGTCGCGGAATGGGAAGAAGGCATCGGACGCCATCACAGAGTTAACCACTTCTAAGCCTTCATCGGCAGCCTTGATACCGGCAATCTTAGCGCTGTAGACGCGGCTCATTTGGCCGGCACCGACACCGATGGTCATGCCGTCTCTAGCGTAAACAATCGCGTTAGATTTAACGAACTTAGCCACTTTCCAGCAGAACATTAAGTCCTTCAGCTCGCTCTCGGTCGGTTGACGCTTAGTCACGACTTTAATGTCATCTAAGCCAACCATGCCTTGGTCGCGGTCTTGCACCAGCAGGCCACCGTTTACGCGCTTATAGTCTAAGGTCTTGGTCTTAGTATCCCATTGACCGCACTCTAACAGACGCACGTTGGTTTTCTTGGCCACTACATCGCGGGCGCCTTGGCTCACGACTGGCGCAATAATCACTTCAACGAATTGACGCTCAACGATAGCGCTAGCGGTTGCTGCATCTAACTCGCCGTTGAAGGCGATAATGCCGCCAAAGGCTGACGTTGGGTCAGTTTGATAGGCGCGGTTATAGGCATCGAGCAGATCTTTACCCAGTGCAACACCACATGGGTTAGCGTGTTTAACGATAACGCAAGCGGGTTCGCTGAACTCTTTCACGCACTCAAGGGCGGCATCGGTATCGGCGATGTTGTTGTAAGACAGTGCCTTACCTTGCAGTTGAACTGCCGTTGCGACTGAGGCTTCGTCGATCTTAGTGTCAACATAGAAGGCCGCAGTTTGGTGGCTGTTTTCACCGTAACGCAGATCTTGCTTCTTCACTAATTGAGTGTTGAAGGTGCGTGGGAACTTTGAGTCTTCGAAGCACTCATCAGTGCTATGCGCTGGAACCATAGTGCCGAAGTAATTGGCGATCATGCCATCGTAACCCGCAGTGTGTTCGAAGGCGGCAATCGCTAAATCAAAACGGGTTGCGTGAGTCGTGCTGCCATTGTTGGCGGCCATTTCGGCTAATACGCGATTATAGTCGGCCGCATTTACCACGATAGTCACGTCTTTATGGTTTTTCGCCGCAGCGCGCACCATAGTCGGGCCACCGATGTCGATGTTTTCAATCGCATCTTCTAAGGTGCAACCAGCTTTAGCAACGGTATCGGCAAAGGGGTAGAGGTTAACCGCAACCAGATCGATTGCATTGATATTGTTAGCAGCCATGACATTTTCATCAAGACCGCGACGCGCCAAAATGCCGCCATGCACTTTCGGGTGCAGGGTTTTAACGCGACCATCCATGATCTCAGGGTGTCCTGTATAGTCAGATACTTCGATAACAGGCACGCCGTTATCCGCTAACAAGCGAGCGGTACCGCCCGTTGACAGCAGTTCAACGCCTTGGGCGTGTAATGCTTTGGCGAATTCGAGAATTCCGGTTTTATCTGAAACGCTTAACAGCGCGCGACGAATGGGTCTGGCATTATTTGCAACAGTCATTTGGGTACAGGGTCCAGTTATTTTAGTTTCAAGGATCTTTCGGAAAACAGAACAACTTCAATCGGTTCTGCTTTCCAAAAGCCCCTTGGTCCTACTTATATTTTTTGTCCCAACGTCAGGCGCGCGTATTCTACCGTAAAACGGGATTTACGGGTGTTTTTTCTGCGCGATTTCACAATATTGATATCAGAACAAAGTGGAATGATTTTGGGGTGAAGTGTAAATTTGAAAATAGCCCTTGACCTTGGAGTAGGCTCTAAGGTTTATACTCGCTCCATCATATTGATTGTCAGTGTTGCTTGAGAAGATTCGAGTAAAACTGCAAAGGATTAACTATGTACCGAATTGGTGAGTTAGCCGATTTATGCGAGGTGAAGGCCGATACCCTCAGATTCTATGAGAAACACGGTCTACTTTCGCCTTCGAGCCGAACCGACTCTGGCTATCGGGTCTATACCGATGCCGACGCGGCGCGGCTGCGTTTTATTCTGCGGGCGAAGACGGTGGGTTTTACCTTAAGTGAAATCAGTGAGCTGTTGTCTATCGATCTTGATAAATCCAATTGGGTCTGTGCCGATGTAAAGGGCATGGTGGACCTCAAGCTGGCGCAGGTACAGGCGAAGATTGCCGAGTTATTGCATTTTCAAACCAGCTTACAGAGTCTGTCGGATGCCTGCTGCGGCGGGCCTCGTAGTGCCGAACATTGCTCGATTTTAGAGGCGCTAGAGTCGAGTACCGAACGAGTTCGCGTTGAGCATGATCATGGTGCAGTCCACAGAGCTACAACCCTAGATAAGTCAGGGAATTAATTATGTTACTGAAGAATTTTATCGATCTGTTTTTAGATTCCGCCCCTTGGCTGTTGCTTGGCTTGATTCTGGCGGGTTTACTTAAAGTATTCGTGCCTATGGCCTGGATGCAAAAGCAGCTCGGCGGACATGGCTTTAAAACCGTGGTCAAGGCAGCATTATTGGGCGCGCCTTTACCTCTGTGTTCCTGCGGTGTGATCCCCGCCGCCGTGGGGCTGCGCCGCTCTGGGGCATCGAAAGCGGCAACCACCTCCTTTTTAGTCTCCACTCCTGAAACTGGGGTTGACTCAGTAACGGTTTCCTACGTGTTACTCGGCCCTTTTATGGCAATAGTGCGCCCAATTGCGGCGATCACCAGTGCCATTGTTGCGGGCTTACTGGTGGGACGTGATGATGACGATGGCAAACCTGCGGTTAAGGCCGATTCCCAGTCAGACAAGGTTCAGTCAGACAAGGCATTAGCTAGCGCTGCGCCTGTCGCTTCATGCTGCGCCTCAAAATCCCCGTCACCAGAGACAGTGGTAAAAGCCGAAGCGGTAAAACGCTGCTGCGCCTCGACTAAGGCGCCTGCAATTACGCCGGTCAAATCTTCCTGTTGCGGCAGTGATAACGCGAAAGCGCCATCAACCGAACCGAAAATCAAAATGACACCTATGGCTAAGCCTAGTCTAATGGCAGTTAGTGGCTCAAGTATGGGCACTGTCGGTATGGTTAATGCGGCTAAAGTCAGTGCGGTCAAGGTTGAAAATGCTGGTTCATGCTGTGGCACTCAAACTGCCGCGCCTGAAAAAATAGTCGTAGTGAAGAAGGGCGCTTGTTGTGGTAGCTCAAGCGCGAAAACGGCTGAGAGCCATCAAGCCGAAGGCGAGAGCTGCTGTGCGTCGACTCAGGATATGGCGACTGAGTTGAAGTCTGAATCTGTGATTGCACGTATTGGGCTTGGGCTTAAATATGCGGCGACGGATCTGGTGCGTGATACTACCCTCTGGCTGCTGGTGGGTTTATTCTTCGCAGCATTAGTACAAACCTATGTTCCTGCTGACTTTTTGGCTAAGTGGGGCGATGGGTTGCTGGCCATGCTGGTGATGGTGCTAGTGTCTGTGCCTATGTATATCTGCGCAACGGCTTCGACGCCGATTGCCGCGGGCTTGTTACTCGCTGGCGTGTCCCCCGGCGCCGTGCTGGTGTTTATGATGGCAGGTCCTGCAACCAATATCGCTACTTTAGGTGTAGTGACTAAGGAGCTGGGTAAGCGTGCGCTCTATGGCTATCTTGGCGGTGTGTTAGGTGTTGCCTTAATAGCTGGTGCCTTAGTGAACTATCTAGTGGCGAACTTTGGCTTTGAGGTAATGCCACAGATTGGTCATGAACACCAAATGCTACCAAGTTGGTTAGTGGCCACCTCGGGCATAGTACTGGCGTTGTTGATGGCGAAAGTGGTGTTTGAGAAGATCCCAAGAAGCTGGTTACGCCGCAGCGATTGCTGTTCATAGCGCTAACGCTAAATAAAAATCCCCAGCAATGACTGGGGATTTTTATGGTAAAGCCTAATGCGTATCGCTAGTGGCAAATAGCTTACTTGCGATGCTTAGTCGTTTGTTAGTTCGACTTCTTAGCATCGATAAAGGGCAGAGTGCCCGTTGGTAAGACTGTGGTTGGTAGTTTTCCATCCCATTTCTCGGCCTTGGTCAGTTCGACAAGGTTTTGATTTTGTGCCAGAGCCTCGGCGCGGCTCTTAATCGCAGAGGCTTCAGCATCCCCTTTAATCCTAATACTTTCGGCCTCAGCCTTCGCGCGGGCGAGTTGTGAGTCTGCTTCCGCTTGCGCTTGGGTCACGGCGATTTGGGCGCTGACTCTTTCTTTCTCTAGGTTTTGCAGTTGGGTCTGTACTTCAACCTCTGCGCGCATCCTGTCTTCAACAGATTTCTCATAAGCGTTGGAGAAATCGATATTTTCAATCTGTACCGAGGTGATCTCGATTGGCCCTTTCACCGATTGGGTGATGGCATTGGTCACATCGATACCAAATTTGATCCGCTCCTGTACTACTGAAATTGCGGTGTATTTACCAAAAATGTTTTCAACTTGCGTTGGCACTTGGCGGTCGAGTAAGCGCGCCACCATGGCATCGATACTTTTGAAGTTGGCATAGACTTCTTCGACCCGATCCGGCGGTACGCTAAAGGTGACTGAAGCGTTAAGTGTCGCGGGTTGTTGGTCACGGCTATAGGCTTGTAGTGAACTGTAGCTAGTCGTGTGGGTTTGGGTTGAGATTTTTACTACGGTGTCAAACATGGGCAGTTTAAACCCAAGTCCCGGCTCTGCTGTACCAATGATCTTACCGTTACGTAGAATCACCCCGCGTTCACCTTGGTCAACCGTGTACCAACTACCAAAGAGTGAGATAAAGAGGATCAGTAAAATCACTAAAGGAATGATTTTAGACAGGCCAAAGGAACTTGGCAGGTTGAGTTCATTTTTTATCATTTAGCTTCCTTTGCTAGGGTCGTCGAGATGGGGTTGGAGTGATCGCGGATCGTGTTGATGATTATTTATATCGAGACGAAACGGTTGCTGCAAAATGTATCTTAATGGTTAACAGCTGGCAACAATCGGGTATCTAGCTTATCAATATGTGACAGTAATATCACAACTCATCCTTACACTGTAAATCTTATTGCGAATTATTCTCACCATGGCTAGAGTCCTGAGATTCAAATTCTTCCATTGCTTTCATGCGTTTATCTTTTTATAGGATATACACCGAGCATAGGCAAATGGACTCGAATGCTAACGCTTTGTGGTGAGAGGAAAACATCCCGTGTTGCAACTTATATCTGTGTTAGCGACGCTGTTGGCCTGCTTGTTATTTTATGTGACGAATAAGCAGCAAAAACTATTTGCAAGCTCCCTTCCTAAGCGGCCTTGGCGGTTACTCGCCTATGCTTTTGCCTTTGCCAGTTTACTCGGTTGGCTCAGTCTCTTTACCCTTAGCGCCGCGATTTTTATTTGGTTAGCCCTGTTGATGTTATTGACGGGGTTAGTGCCTTTTGTCTCACTTTTGGGGCGTAAATAACTCATGGCACGTTTAGCTGAACAGGACAAATTACAACCTGACTGGTGGACTAAATCACTGGCGGGATTGATTTTAGGATTTACCTTAGCGCTTGGATTGGTGGGGTTATTTGCCTGGTTTGGCCCAGGCGGTATCGATGCCGATACTAAAGTGCAGTTCAACATGTGGCTGATAACGCCTATCTGGTTATTGATCTTAAGTTTTAGCTTTATGTTTAAAACCGGACTCAGGGCAATTGGCTACTTGGGCCTATTTAACATTTTGACTTATATAGTGTTATATACCTTTAGGTGACAAGGATGAAAGTTCGCAGTGATGTGTTACGGGTGTATCAGTCTATCCATATTTGGACTGGTATCATCGCCGGAATCGTATTGTTTATCGGCTTTTATGCTGGTTCGCTCACCATGTTTAAGGGGGCGATTGACGCTTGGTCAATGCCGCCAGCCCTAACTTTGCCTCAAGTGCCCGCTGACAAACTGGATGATTTAGTCGCGCAAGTGTTAGCGCAAGATGATAAGGCCAAAACTGGTTTTAGTTTGCACTTAAATGATGCGCATCAATCGCCGATGACCTGGTATCAACAGGGCTCGGAGCGTGAACTCAGCATGAGTCACCAGCTTTGGCATGCCAGTCTTGACGAAAATGGGCAGCTACTGACACAGTTAAGTACGCCCAGTGAGTTGGCTGAGCTGATTGACCAATTACATCGCACCGCGGGGATTGCCGGCGAAGTCGGTCACGATCAGGCAGGTGTCTATGTGTTGGGGATAGCCGCCGTTTTATACTTCTTAGCATTGGTTTCTGGGGTGATTTTTTTACTGCCCACCTTAACCAAAAGCTTTTTTGCTCTGCGTAAAGATAAAGGTGAGAGTCGTTTCTGGCTCGATGCCCATAATTTAGTCGGTATTACCAGTCTGCCATTTCATTTAGTGATTAGCCTTACTGTAATAGTGTTTGCCTTCCATGATCAGCTTTACGATGGGCTTAAGCAGGTGGTTTATGGTGAAAAACCGCTCTTTGTCCAGCCCGCGCCTGACAGAACGCCCTATACACTTGCCGATTTGCCAAAGGTCACCACTGTGTTAGCCAAGGTGCAGCAAATCGCCCCCGATTATCAAGTGAATGAAATGACCTTTATGAACTTGGATAATCCCCGTGCGACCTTGCGCTTGGGGTTATATAACCCCAATGGTTTTATGCGTGGACCCGTCACTGATTATTTATATCTGCATCCTTACAGTCTTAAGGTGTCCAACAGCACGATTGACCAAAGTGACAAGGGGATTTGGGCTAGAACGGTCGCAGTATTCTTTGGATTACACTTTGGCAGTTATGGTGGCGATCTCGGGCGCTGGGTGTATTTCTTCTTAGGTTTGAGCGGCGCTTTTTTATTTTACAGTGGCAACCTGCTGTGGCTGGAAAAACGCCGTAAAAAGCAGGCCAGTGAACAAACCCGTGCTTGCCGTTTAATGGCCAGTGCCACAGTGGGGATTTGCTTAGGCTCCGTTGCCGCCTTAACGATAAGTATGTTGCTGGGTAAATGGTTTTACGCGCATGTGAGCAATATTAACCACGTCTATTTGTGGCTGTATTATCTGGTGTTTGGATTGCTGGTGGCTTACGCCTTTTGGCGTGGTGCAGCCAAGGCGGCGCTACTGATTTTGCCTTTGTGCGGCTTGGCTACATTGGCGATGCCAATCACGTCTCTAGTTGCGGTATTCGCGCCAAGTTTAGGCTTATGGGCGCCTTATTCTTCAGCGACTTTGGGCGTTGATCTGGTGGCGTTGGCCTTTAGCGGGGTGTTCTTTTATGGTTACAAGCTGACTCGCCATCGGGTGCTTAATGGGCCGCAGGACAGTATCTGGGCCATTTCCGCTACAGTGCCAGTGGCAGAACTCACCCAGCAAACATCGTAATAGCAATGGGCGCCGTTATCGACGCCCATTACTATTTATCGGATGCAGATGACTCAACATTAACGGCCCTGGACTAAGCCTTCGCTGCGGGTAGGCGAGCTTTACTTCGGGCCAGTAAGTGCGCACTGAGGTAGCAAGCCGTGACTAAAAAACTTGCGGCTAAATACAGTGGTAAGCCATGTTCTACATCATCGAAACGACTGGCGGCAACCGGACCAATAACCGAACCCACAGAATAGCTGAGCAACATAATCTGAGTGGCGGAGACGATTTGGCTGCTGGGTAAATGATCGCACGCCAGACTGATGGCGATGGGATAGAGAGCAAAGGCGCAGGCGCCGAGTAACACAAAACCCAACCATAATCCCACAAGCGATGTTTGCATCAGTAACAACAGCGCCGCAGCACCCACTAAGCAAAAGGCGGTCATCAACACACTCTTTTGAATGCGGGGAGATAAATAGCTCACTAAGGGCTGGACTATCATGCCGCCCAAGATAATTAGCGCCATAAATTGCCCGGTTTGCTGGGCAAAACCCATGTCTCGCGACACATACACAGGCAATAAGCCGTAGATGGGGCCTAGTAATAATCCCGAGACTAAACAGCCGATCACGGCGGGTTTACTTAAGGTTTTTAGGTCGGAAAGGGCAATAGCGTGTTGTTCACTGGACTGTGGTTGGCCACGTTTAACCAACAGTGCAGGTAAACTGGCGGCGGCCAGCAAACCTATTACCACCAAGTAGGGTAAATTACCCGTGGTACCTAAATAATCTACGGCGAGTTGCCCAATGGCGGTGCCACCGTAGAGGGCGGTCATATATAAACCTAAACGTTTTGCCCGTTGTTTTTGGGTATCGGCCATCAGTAACCAGGATTCAACTACCACAAAAATCCCCGCCACGGCGATGCCGGCAATCAAGCGTGCTGCTAACCAAACACTGCTCTGTGGCAGCAAAACCATCACCACAACGCTGCACAGTAAGATATTTAAGAACAAAATAAAGGCCTTACTGTGCCCTATGCGGCTGACAATCGGTGCAATACAAGGTGCGCCCAGTAATAAGCCAAGGTAGAAAATACTCGCCAGCCAAGGTGCAAGATCAAGGCTCAAATCAAAGTAAGTGAGTGAGAGTGGGATCAAACTCATCAAGTAGCCTGACGCTAAAGCAAATAGACTAAGTCCTGCCACTGGAACAAACAGCCCTGGCTTTTGATTGGGTTGAGCTAACAGCATATTTTCCACAAGCGGTACCAAAACAGGTAAAAAAATAAACAGAAGGCACGATTACGGTCGCGACTCTAGGCTGGATTGCTGACGGGGTAAAGTGAGTTAGATTGACTGAGATGGTGAATAATATTTGTGTTTATTATTCATATAGATATTGAAGTTTAAATGTTATTGGTTTGGGTGAAAAAGCAACATTCAACGCGTTGTTTGGTGATCACTTACTTATCAGAACGAACAAAATCTAATCTCGAAATATTAACACGCTCTAGTGCTCATAAGCTTTGTTATTAGCGATGAAAAGTCAGTGGGATGATTATCTGGATGTTATGCAATTAATTAGCATTTTATATTGTTAAAAATTAATATTAAATTAAGGCTTTTATCACTTTGAATTACGCCGTGATTTGATCTTTATCACAGTTTTAAATATTTATTTAGTTACAGCTTTATCAAGCTTTTGCAGTATTTTTATCCGTTTGAAAGTTTTGTTCATCACTTAAGATCAAAAATAGGTGGTTTTTATCGCGAAAATGGTTTTTTTGCGTTTTAAGTCTTAGCATTTTGTTGTTGCTATGTAGCTAAAGTACAAAATAAACTGCTTTTACTAGTGTGACCTATGCCCTAAATTTGCTAGAAAAAATAATGGTATGAAGGTAGTAGTCACCATGTCCTTAACGCAATCAACGTCGGTTCCCCCTAATCCTTTGCCCGCCAATACTGGGCTTGAAAAGAAAAATATGCTGGTCTTAATGGCGGATATTGTGCTGCTGTTTGCACTGTATTACGGATTACCCTTTGAGCAGGGAGTGAATACTGGGCTTGCGATTTTAGTCTTTGCAGCCATTCTGTGGTTAACCGAAGCGATTCATATCAGTATTACTGCGATTTTAGTGCCTATTTTGGCGGTATTCTTTGGGGTATTTGAAACCAAAGAGGCCATGAGTAACTTTGCCAATCCAATTATCTATCTATTTTTCGGTGGTTTTGTGCTTGCAGCTGCATTGCACAATCAAAAGATTGATACCTTAATCGCGCAAAAATTACTGCTGGCCTCTAAAGGCAAGCTGAGTATTGCCTGCTTAATGTTGTTTGGGGTAACTGCGCTGCTGTCGATGTGGATCAGTAATACCGCAACCACGGCAATGATGCTGCCTCTGGCACTGGGAATTTTGCAGCAATTAGATCGTAAAACCTATCACAGTACCTATGTGTTCCTATTATTGGGGATTGCCTATTCCGCTAATATCGGCGGTATTGGTACTTTAGTCGGCAGTCCTCCCAACGCGATTGCCGCAGCGCAGGTGGGGTTAAGTTTTAGCGATTGGCTAAAATTTGGCATTCCAACCGTGATCTTAATGCTCCCTATGATGCTCATTGCGCTCTATTGGTACTTTAAGCCAGACTTGTCGGCTAAATGCGAGCTTGCACTTGAAGATCAAAAGCTTACGTTCCAAGGAAAACTGACGCTGGTTATCTTCCTTGCGACCGTATGTTGCTGGATTTTCAGTGTGCCGTTGGCAAAAGCGCTTGGCGGAATAACCCAGTTTGATACCGTCGTTGCACTCGGTGCTGTGGTATTACTGGCGGGGCTCGGTTTAGTTGGTTGGAAGAAGATTGAATCGACTACCGACTGGGGCGTGTTGATTTTATTCGGTGGCGGTTTGACCTTGAGTGCCGTGCTCAAAACTACCGGTACCAGTGTGTTCCTCGCGCACTGGATGACGGATATTTTTGGCAGCACCCACATGTCGCTGTTTGTGTTTGCGGTGATCGCCTTTGTGGTAATGCTAACCGAATTTGCCAGTAATACCGCGAGTGCGGCGCTGTTAGTGCCTGTATTTGCGGCGATTGCCGAAGCATTGGGGGTATCCCCCGTCATGCTATCCGTGCTAATTGGTATTGCCGCATCCTGCGCCTTTATGTTGCCAGTGGCGACGCCGCCTAACGCCATTGTTTATGGCTCTGGCCATATCAAGCAGTCGGAAATGGTGCGAGTGGGCATGATAGTTAACTTCCTCAGCATGATAGTGCTGGGCATTATTGCTCACACCTTCTGGGAAGTGTAATCGCCTCTGATTCATCCAAATAAAAATACCCAGCTCAGCTGGGTATTTTTATGGGCGAAGCACATATTAACCATAACGTTTTAACCATTGATCGAACGCTGGCTTAGGTAAGGCGCCGGCTTGCTGCGCGAGGAGTTGTCCCTGCTTGAAAATCATTAAGGTGGGAATGGAGCGAATATTAAATTGAGCCGCAAGTGCTTGTTGTTCTTCAGTATTGATTTTACCGAAGCGGAATCTTGGCTCCCATACTTTTGCGGCCTCAGAAAATATAGGCGCAAAACTCTTACAGGGGCCGCACCAGCTGGCCCAAAAATCAACAACTAAGGGCAACTCTGATTTATGGGCATGATTGATAAAATTGGCACTTGTGAGTTCAATCGGAGCCGCCGCAAATAGATTCTGTTTGCATTTGCCGCAGGTCGGCTGCTCAGTTAACCGCTCTTGGGGCACGCGGTTTAAGGTGTCACATTGGGGGCAAGCGATAATCATAATCTGGCTCCTAAGCTCGGGGATGATCTAGATATGGGGTTGAATAAGTGGAATTTAAAGGAGGATAGGATCAAGCAAGAATGGTATAAGCCACAAAATCCCCACGGCACGCCGACAAGTAGGAGTGCCGATGTTAGAATAGACACTTTGATAAATCACTGTGTTAAGTGAAGAGTAAGAGATTAATTAAATGACTGAGTTAGAAATAATCGATCTGGTTGTCGGTGATGGAAAAGAGGCCGTAAAAGGCGCGTTGATCACTACCCAATACCGCGGTTTTTTGCAAGATGGTACGCAGTTCGATTCCTCCTATGACCGTGGTCAGGCATTTCAATGTGTGATTGGGACTGGCCGAGTGATTAAAGGTTGGGACCAAGGGATTATGGGGATGAAAGTGGGCGGCAAACGCAAGTTATTGGTGCCAGCTCATTTAGCCTACGGCGAGCGCCAAGTTGGGGCTCATATCAAACCCAATTCTGATCTTACTTTTGAAATCGAATTGCTTGAAGTGCTGACTCGCGACTAAGTATGACAAGATAGTAAGAGTCTGTGTAAGCTCGATAGGGCGAGTATGATCTAGGGTCTTCTCGTCCTCCTCACTATGTCACTTCGGCATTGTTTGTTTTACACTGGACGAGGTTTCCCCACGTTAAGGAAAGAGATTTTTCTGTGGCATCGGATACGGCAGCAGAACAGATTAAGCAACTTCAGGCCGAAATTGCTCAGCTTCAACGTGAAAACGCTCAATTAACGGCGTTGAATCGTCGTGCCGAAGAGAAACTATTCGCCGCCCTTGATGGCAATGGTTTGTGCTTATGGGAACAGCATATTCCAAGTGGGAATTTAACCATTTTCAATATGCGCTGGGGCGAAATGCTCGGTTTTAGCCCCGATGAGTTAGCAGCCCATGTTGATATCTGGAAAAGCAAATTACACCCAGAAGATAAAGACTGGGTAATCCAAGCCTTTGAAGATCATGTGAATGGCAAGGCCGATTATTACCAGGCCGTGCACCGAATGCTGCATAAAGATGGCAGCGTTACTTGGGTGTCGGATCGGGGCCGCATTGTAGAACGTTTACCTGATGGTACACCGCTGCGGATGATGGGCAGCCATATCGATATCACCCAAGAAAAGCGTTATGAACTCGATTTAGCGTTACTCGCCCATAGCGACCCACTTACCAACCTGATGAATCGCCAAGCTATAGCCAAGGCCTTCGATGAGTGCTTGCAGCCCGGCATGAGTGGTGCGTTATTTTTTATCGATCTTGATGGTTTTAAAGCCTTAAATGACCGTTACGGCCATAAATTTGGCGACAATTTATTAGTGCACGTTGCAGATTCTTTGGTCGCTCATTCGGGTGAGCAAGCGAAGATCGCACGGTTAGGTGGTGATGAGTTTGTGATCATACTGCCATCCACCGAAGTTGAATCATTAAGCATGCTTGCACAATCCTTGCTTGATGTTTATCGACAGGTTTTTTTACTTGAAGGTCATGAAGTGGCGATTGGACTGAGCATCGGCATTGATATTTTTAGTGATGGTGATAGTTTTGCTGAAAGTTGCGAACGTGCAGACGCCGCCATGTATCGCATTAAACATCAAGGGAAAAACGGCTACAGCTTCTCTCGTTAAGAGCATTATCGAGCGCTAATGGGCAGCATCGCGCCTTGCTTGCGCGTCTCTATAAAGTGATATTTCACTGCTCACAACTCCATACCTCAACAGCGGCATCTTGCTTATTTGGAGGGCCAAGCCAATGACTCATGGCTTGGCATTGCACTTTACCAGTGGCGTTGGCGAAACACAGCTCAAAATCTCCCGCTTCGGGGGTGCGACCTAAGCGTAATTTGGGCAGCACGGGCAGCTTAGGCTGATAATGCCAACTTCCATTGTTAAACACCGCATCATCAGGGATTTCCATACCCGCACCTGTGCCTTTCACTCTGGCTTCAACTAACACTAAGCCTTGCGGTGTGAGCTGATAATCTTCTTCCCAGCGGATTTTTTCGATGCTGTGGTTCCAGGCCAAAGTAAAGTGCTCTGTGGGCACTTGTGCCCACAGTGTGCCAGCTAGGCCTAAACATAGACCTAGCATGCTATTGCCTTACCTTTGCATAAAATTCCAAAACATTACCCCTGCTCGGCAAGACGTTTCAGTTTGCGGGCTCTGAGGCTGTGCTGCACGATAAACAGTAGCGCCAGTCCAAAGCCAATTTCATCACTGAGCGGGGTGGCAAGGATCAAACTGGCTCCAGCGAGGAAGCCGATAACCCGTTCCCACCAATAGAGTTTTTGCAGTAAGAAACCCGTAAAAATTACGCCCCAGATACCAATACCAACGGTTGCTTTTAGCACCACAAAACCCGTTGCCAACCAGCTATCGCTTTGCAGCATTAGTGCGGGGTCATAAACCGCCATAAAGGGGATAACAAAGCCTGCGATAGCAATACGAATCGCCCACAAACTGATCTTAAGCCCCGATTCCTTTGCAATCGGCGCGGCCGCAAAACAGGCTAAGGCAACGGGTGGTGTTAAGTCAGCCATAATCCCAAAGTAAAACACAAACATATGGGAGACGATCAGCGGCACGCCTAAATCCAGTAACGCCGGTGCGGCAATTGAGCTGGTAATAATATAGTTAGGGATGGTGGGTATTCCCATGCCTAATACCAGACAAGTGAGCATAGTTAATACTAAGGATAAGAACAGGTTATCCTGCCCTACAGCGAGAATATAGCTGGCAAAAGTGGAGGCTATTCCCGTGAGCGAGACAATACCGATGATCACTCCCACTAAGGCGCACGCAATCCCAACTGGTACGGCATGGCGCGCACCTTCGACCAATGCATGTAAGCAAATGGTCAGAGTATCTTTACCGCCCTTGATAAACCAACAGATGGCCACGAGTATGGCAATGACTCCAAATACTACGCCAATCCCCATCTGGAAGAAGCCCGCGCACAGCACGCCAAGGGCAATCCAAAAGGCAAAACGCAGGGCATTAGAAGGCAGGCGCAGCACAATGGCTGAGCCTAAGATCACTATTGAGGTCAGCGCTAAACCGACCATGCCCGAGAACAGCGGTGTTCTGCCAGAAAACAGTAAATAAACCAAAATAAACAACGGAATAAGCAGATACCAACGCGCCTTAACCGCCGCCCAAGGATCGGGACATTGATCTTTGGGCAAGCCACAAAGATTGGCGCGTTTGGCTTCTAAATGCACCATCCAAAAAACGGAGCAAAAATACAGTAACGCTGGCAGCAAGGCGGCTTTGGCGATTTCAATAAACGGCACGTTAATGGTTTCGGCCATGATAAAGGCCACCGCGCCCATAATCGGCGGCATGATTTGGCTACCCATACTGGAGGTCGCTTCAACGCCACCGGCAAAGGCGGGACGGTAACCAAAGCGTTTCATCAGTGGAATGGTAAATTGTCCAGTGGTCACCACGTTGGCGACGCCCGAACCTGTGATTGTCCCCATCATCGCCGAGGAAACCACGGCGACTTTGGCCGGGCCACCCAGTTTATGGCCGAATAAGCCCATCGCAAAATCGGTAAACAAACGGATCATGCCTGCTTGTTCTAAAAAGGCACCAAACAAAATAAACAGGAAGATATAAGTGGCCGACACATAAGTTGGAGTGCCATAAAGCCCCTCGGTGCCAAAGGATAACTGGTTGATAATTTGGTCAACGCCATAGCCGCGGTGCATTAAGTCGCCGGGGAGGTATTGGCCGAATAAGCCATAGGCTAAAAAAATACAGCAAATGATCGGTAATGCCCAACCCATCACTCGTCGCGCGGCCTCAAACACTAAGACAATCAACACCACGCCAATCACCATATCGGCATCGGTTAATTCACCCGAACGTTGGATCAGATCGGCCTCAAAAATCCATTGATAGGCGGCCGTTGCCATGCCCGCAAGGCCAAGCAACCAAGCTAAGGGTTGCCAAGGTCGAGCTTTGCCCACGGCGGGATAACTTAAAAAAACCACTAAAAGTAAAAAACCAACGTGGGTTGCCCGCAGCACTTGAGTCGATACGGGGTGAAATGCGGCGGTAATGATTTGAAAAATAGAGAAAATAAGTGCCGTATAAAACAGCGCTTTGGGCCAGTCACTGGTGCTTGCACCTAGGCCTTGTTCGGAATCGCTCATATTTATGCCTCACAGCATTAGACAACAGAGGGCGACGCAGCACTTGGGGAATCACCCAAGTGCTGAGTTGGAAAAGGGTCGCTCAGATTGAGGTTACACCCTTAGAGTGCGCCAACTTCTTTGAAATAACGCTCCGCACCTGGGTGCAGTGGCGCTGGTAGGTTTTTGGTCGCTTTGTCTAATTGAATCGCTTTTGCCGCTGAGTGCGCATTACCGAGACGATCTAAATGTTCAAACATCAGTTTTGTCATCTGATAGGCTAAATCGTCCGACACTCCCGCTTGAGTGACAAATAGGTTTTGAATCGCAACCGTTGAGACATCAGCAGTTTGACCTTCGTAGGTCGACGCGGGGATGACTCCATGCTGATAGGCAGGATTATTAATTTTGAGGATCACATCTTCGGGGACTTCAACAAAGTTGATTGGCATCGTCGCAGCTAAATCACGGATCGCCGCCATCCCTAAGCCCGAGGATTGTAAGGTTGCATCTAACTGACGGTTTTTAATCAGCTCAACGGATTCAGCGTAAGGTAAAAACTCAACCTTGCCCATATCCTCATAGCTTAAGCCAGCCGCTTTGAAGATGGCGCGAGCATTGAGTTCAGTACCCGACTTAGGTGCACCGACAGAAATACGTTTACCTTTTAAATCAGCTAAGGTTTTAATACCAGATTCTTTACTCGCCACTATTTGAATATAGTTAGGATAAGCGGCTGCGAGCACGCGAACCTTATCTAACGGTTTTTTAAAGCCTGCATCGGCATCGCCCTGATAGGCCGCAGCCACTGAATCACCTAAGGCTAAGGCCAGCTCACCACGACCGGCTTGCAGCAAGTTGAGGTTTTCAACCGAGGCTTTTGTGGCTTGTACTGAGGTCTTCGCGCCTTCAATACCTGTACCATAAAGTTGCGACAGTGCCACACCAATCGGGTAATACACACCACTGGTACCACCGGTCAGAATATTGATAAAGGCAGGTGCGGCCGCCATCGTGGCTGCACTGAGTGAGAGGGTTAAAGCGGCGCCCACGGCGATAAAACGTTTGTTGATTTTCATGCTTAAATATCCTTATTTTTTATTGTGTTATATAGGTTAAGAACAATAGATATCATTGATTATTTATTTTAGTATCAGACCTTATATACCCAAAACTGTTCAAAATACAAGCTTTAACACGCCTTTCGATACAAGCTAGACAGTGAGTTTTTACGGTTAATGTGCCGAGTTAATCAGTGTAACCATGAGTCGATAATGCGTAGATTACATCTGACTCTAGGAACATATCGGCAAGTGTGTTGCGTTCAGAATGTGTGGATTTGGGTGAAGAAAACCATAGCAAAAGACTCAAGCATTGTAGATATTGCTTTAGTCTAGGTGAGGTCCTAAATAAAGGCGTTCTAGCTTATTAATATTTAAAAAAAATCAGTATGTTAGCTTTTTTGTGTTTGCGGAATAAATTATCGTTAAGTTGGTGAGAATAAAAAACGGGCTAATAAAAAGGGCTAACCGTAGTTAACCCTTAATCAAGATATTGGAAGCGCACCCTAAGGTGTCACAATATTACTTAACGTTATCGAGGAGGCCTTTAGTCGCGTTTTTGGCGTGCTTTGCAGCGCGTTTTTCCTTGATCGACATTAACGGCTTTTTCTTGGCCTCTTTGCGATTTTTTTGCTCTTTACTCATAGTTAACTCCATGTACTTTCAGTGGTTGTTCATCAGGCTAATCATGTAAGCCATTTGCATAAAACCCGTTCCATGATGTCCTGATTAAAGCGAAACATTTAAACTCGAATTACACCATTTTTAAATCACAACTATTTAAAACGATTGGTAATTTATTTGAATTTGTTTGCCTCTCTGAGCTGTACTCGCAAAATAATCTTATCACCGAAATCCTAAGGAAGATCCACTCGCTGCTTAGAATAATTCACGCTAATGCTAGTGCTAATCTGTATATAAAATATGCGGTTCAGAACACGGTATTTACACATTTCATTACCTTACCTGCGAGTCGATTTTCCCAGTATACCGCCGAGTAATCCGCGTAAAATTTGTTTTCCGAGTTGATTACCAACGGTTCTTGCCGCTTGTTTCGACAAGGTTTCGGCTAATCCTTGGCGGCGTTTATTACCAAAGATAAGCTCGCTAAACCAGCCTTGCTCAGCTGCTTTGGTCGTTGGCGTACTGGTTGTTTGCGCAGTACTGCTGCCATTCGTTTGTTCGGTATGACGTTGATTCAATAGCTCATAGGCGGATTCGCGATTGACTAAAGTATCGTATTTACCACCAATCGGACTTTGATGACGGATAGCGGTTAACTCCTCGGTCGTGGCTGGTCCCATCCGGCAGCGTGGTGGTGCTATCAAGGTGCGCTCAACCATAGTCGGCACGCCTTTCTCGGCAAGGGTTGACACTAAGGCTTCGCCCACGGCGAGTTGTGAAATTACCTCGCTGACCACCAATTTAGGATTCGATACAAAGGTTTCGGCTGCGGTTTTAACGGCTTTTTGATCCCTTGGGGTATACGCCCTGAGGGCATGCTGAATGCGATTGCCGAGCTGACCGAGAATTTCATTGGGAATGTCGTCGGGAAATTGCGAGCAGAAATATACCCCGACGCCCTTGGAGCGGATAAGCCGCATAATTTGCTCTATGCGTTTAAGCAAACTTGCTGGGCAGCCCTCAAATAATAGGTGTGCCTCATCAATAAAGAAGACTAATTTAGGTTTATCGAGATCGCCAACTTCGGGTAAATTTTCAAAGAGTTCTGATAGCAGCCAGAGTAAGAAGCTGGAGTAGAGGCTTGGGGTCAAGATGAGTTTATTGGCGGCTAACAGGTTGATAATGCCGCGCCCTTGCAAATTAGTGCGCATCAAGTCTTCGAGTTGAAGTGCTGGTTCGCCGAAAAAGTCGTTACCCCCATCGCGCGCTAAACCAAGCACTGAGCGTTGAATGGCGGCAAGGGACTGGGCGCTGATAAGCCCATATTTGGCGGAGATGTCTTTGCGCTCATCGGCCACTAAGTTGAGCATGGCGCGCAAATCGTCGAGGTCGAGTAACAATAAACCTTGGTCGTCAGCCAGTTGAAACACTATGTCTAAAATGCTGCTTTGGGTGTCATTGAGCTCGAGAATGCGCCCGAGTAAGGTCGGCCCCATTTCACTCACGGTTGTGCGTAATGGATGACCTTGCTCTCCTGCCAAATCCCAGCAAACGACGGGGTTTGCCTCGGTTTGATAATCTACTATCCCGATTTCTGCCGCCCGCTTCAATAGCTTATCGTTTGGTGTGCCTGCGACACCGAGTCCTGAAATATCGCCTTTGATATCAGTAAGAAAGACGGGTACACCTTGGCGGGAAAAGCCTTCGGCTAGCGTCATCAGCGAAACGGTTTTGCCTGTACCTGTAGCGCCAGCGATCAGTCCGTGGCGGTTGGCATATTTAAGATTTAAGTGAACCTGTTGCTCACCTTTACCTAAGAGTAGAGTATTCAAGCGCAGTCCTTGTCTTAATTAACGCCCCAAGGTGAACCAAGGGGGAGTTGGTCATGGGTGGATAAAAAAACATCACTCAGTGTTTGCCTTTCGTGGATCTGTGTCAATATCGTTGAGCACATAATCGATACAGCTCAAGTAAAGCTTGGCAATGTTAGTTTGGCTAAGTGTAGTTATTTTGTAGCATTTGTTGCGGAGCCGAAGATGAAAACCCCATTGATTATGTTAGTCTTGTCCACATTATTATTGACCTCTGGCTGTGCTGAGCTAGCCTGTTCCGCCCGGACGGATGTCGACCCCTATGAACCCATGCTAGATAAGCAGCGCTGCGTGGATGAGGCGGATAAGCAGTTAACTGCCCATGAAAAGGCCAAAAAGGCTGAAGAGGAACAACAGCTTAAACAAGCTGTGGATCGGGCGATTCAACAACGTCAATAGCAAGGATTGGTATGAAGGGAGCGGGAGGAACACAGGGCGGTATTGGCCAGTTTTTTATTGGACTTGCCATGATGTGTGCAGGATTCTATCTGTTATTCAATGCGATACAGGTAAGTTCCAGTTTTGGGCTAGGTTACGGCCTCTACCGCATGAATGCCTTTGGACAGGGATTATCGATCACCACAGGTATGGTGATGCTGCCGTTTATCCTCGGGATAGTGATGGTGTTTTTTGATGCCAAGACTAAGCTCGGTTGGCTGCTTACCTTAGGCTCCTTAGTCGCCTTACTTGTAGGCGTGATCAGCTCGATTCAGTTTCACTTTAAAGCCATGTCGGCCTTCGATTTGATCGTGATTTTAGTGTTAGCCTTTGGTGGGCTAGGGCTGTTTTTGCGCTCGTTAAAAGCGGCTCCTACTGAGCAGAATGATCCCAAATAACGGCTAAACTGAAATGTCTATTGCATACCCATAGCCGAGGAAATCCAATGCGTTGGCGTGACAGTGATCGCAGCTCCAATATCGAAGACAGACGGGACCAACAGATGGCGTCGGCGGGCGTGCCCAGTGCGCTCTTGCTTAGGTTATTGCCTTTTCTGCTGCAAACTAAAATCGGTCGAGTGGTATTGCTGCTGGGCGGGTTATATTTTGCGTTTCAATATTTTACCGGCGGATTATCCCTCGAACCGAGTAATCAAGCGGGGTTTAGTCAGTCTCAATCGGCCAGTAATACCGCGGCTCAAGATGAAAATGCCCAGTTTGTGGCGGCGATTCTTGGCACGACGGAGACCGTTTGGAATCAATTGCTACAAGGGCGATATGTCGAACCTAAGCTAGTGCTTTATCGCAATATGACTTCAACCGGATGCGGTATGGGGCAGGCGCAATCGGGGCCTTTCTATTGCCCCGCTGACAGCAAAGTCTATATCGACTTGAGTTTTCTCGAGGAATTGAAAAAACTCGGAGCGCCGGGGGATTTCGCCTTTGCCTATGTTATCGCCCACGAGGTCGGTCACCATGTACAGAACCTACTCGGCACCAGCACTAAAGTGCGTCAGGCCCAGCAAGCCGCTGGCAAGGCGCAGGCCAATCAACTGAGTGTCGCCCTCGAATTGCAAGCCGACTGTTACGCTGGCGTGTGGGGGCATTATGTCGATAGACAGCTCAATTTGCTTGAGCCTGGCGATGTAGAAGAAGGCATTGCCGCGGCCAGTGCCGTGGGGGATGATCGCCTGCAAAAAATGGCGGGTCGCGCCGTGCAACCCGAAGCCTTTACCCATGGTAGTTCGGCTGACAGAGTGAAATGGTTTAATATCGGCTTTGCCTCCGGCAAACCTGCCAGCTGCAATACTTTTAATAGCAAATAGCAAATAGCAAATAGCAAATAGCAAATAGCAAGCTGGTAATCGCGCCAACGTAGGATGGGTAGATGGCATTTGAAGATAGGTTTCGGCTCAGTAGTCATGCAGTGATTACCAATGAGTTAGGGCAAGTGCTGCTGCTCAAAGCGAACTATGGCAATTTTGCTTGGGGCTTACCCGGCGGCGCCTTAGAACCAGGAGAGACCATTCACGAAGCGCTGCTGCGCGAATGCCAAGAGGAATTGGGATTAGAGGTGAACATTCACTATCTTAGCGGCGTGTATTATCACAGCGTCTATCAATCCCAAGCTTTTATCTTTCGTTGTGAGTGTGCATCTGCCGATGCGCTGATTCGCTTAAGTCATGAACACTCAGAGTTTGCCTTCCATGATATCGACACGCTTAGCGCGGTTCAGCAGCAAAGAATTAAAGATTGTCTTAATTTCAACGGTGTTGTCGTGAGTGCGAAGTTTTAAGGCTTTGCCAGCAAGTTTCTACAACAATAAAAAGAGACAGCAATGAAACTCGGTCGTAACGATCCTTGCCATTGTGGCAGTGGTAAAAAGTTTAAACGTTGTTGTATGAGCAGCGTTTTCCAGCAACATGCCCAAGTGTTCGATGATGTTGAGGCCATGTTGGCAATGAACCCAAATTTGAGCCTTGATGAACTTAACGCCGTTTTACAACACAAAGTTCAGGATCGCAATAATCAACCTCATCCCGATTTTTGTGGCGTAACACCAACACAAATGGCCAATTGGCTTTATGCGCCGTTTGAGCAATTACAGTGGGTGACAATCAGCACACCAGACGATCTTTCAACCAGTCCGGTGATGCGTTATCTAGCGCTAATTCTTGATGAGGCCATGGCGCAAGAAGGCTCCTTCAAAGCCACAAGTAAAGGCAGCTTACCGACTAAGTTGGTTAAACAGGCCAGTGAGTTATTACCTGAGTTTGCCGTTGCTCAGTTTCCAATAAATATTAGCATCAGCGAGTTTGCGGGCAGTAACGAAGATAAATTTAATGCCTTGCACTACACCCGAGTGTTAGCCGACATTTGCGGTATTATTTACCTTCGTAGTGGCCGTTATCACGTTAAAAAGTCAGCGCAAAAGCAGTATCAAGCTCTAGGCATACAGGCATTTTTTAAACCTATGTTAGAGGCCGCCATCAGCCAATATAACTGGGGATATTTGGACGGTTTTGAATACGATATCGACTTGCGACCCTTTTGGCTGTTTATGCTGTGGCGCCTACAAGGTCATCACAGTGTAGAAAAGCTGGTGAAAGAGGTGATGACAGCTTTCCCTGATTTACTTCAGTCCTTGCCTACGGATGATTACTTCTCGCCAGAAAGAAGTTTAAGCATGCTCATCGAATCAAGATTTATTGAGCGATTTTTACAGTTTTGGGGATTTTTGATCATTGAGCCAAGGCGTTACAAAGGCGCTGAACCGATCGGCAGAGTTGTTAAGGTACAGCCTTTGTTAAAACAAACTTTTCAATTCACCATTAACGCATAGCAAGGCCATCGTGAGCGAATATCAATACTATAAATTCGAGCGTCTGGATGGTTACTTAGATGCTAAGGCGCGCCAAGCACTCAGAACCATTTCAAGCCGTGCGGACATCACTGCTACGTCCTTTCAGGTGTATTACACCTACAGTGACTTAAAGGCGGAACCTTCTACGCTGATGTTAAAATACTTCGATATCGGGTTTTACTATGCCGATTGGGGCTCAATCGATGTATACATCAAGTTACCTGCCGGAACGATCCCTGAAGCGTTGCTTGCCTTTTCAAGCGATGGGCTTCATGTACATCAAAGCGATGAGTGGCAACTGCTGATTTTTTCCATCGAAGAGTATGGCGAGTATTTTGACGATGAACAGGCTGACGACTTTTTCCAGCATTTAGCTGGGTTACGTAGCGAGTTAATCCACGGGAATTGGTGTCTTGTGTACTTTATGTGGCTCAAAGCGTTTGATTGTAATGAAGAACCTGAAGAAATACCGTTAATTCAATACGATTTTGAGCATCTCAGTGAAGAGGTGCAGACGTTTGCGGCGCTGTATGATATTCCGTTAGCATGGGTTAAGGCACTTGCGATGGTGCTGAACGAACAACCAAGTCACCAAGCCAAACAAGCCCAATTTCAGTTTGATGCGTGGCTGCATAATCTCACGGATGCGGAGAAAGACACGCTATTACGCACGCTGTTTGAGCAAGGCCAGCTAACCCGTCACCAAGCCTTAGCACTGACGCGAAAAGAATCGGCCAACACCGACGAAATCTATCAATACTGGTTAACCCCCGACCTGATTTCCCCTTTCATAGAGCAAGCGCAAAGCCAATTACAGCAAGAGCAAGCTGAGGCGCTCGCAAAAAAATTAGCCATCGAAAAAGCGGAAAAAGAGAAGATGTTGACGGATATCTACAATCAGCGTGAGCACAGCTGGCAGCAAGCACAAGAGCAAGCGAATCGCACCTGCGCCAGTGGCTATGATGAGGCAGCACGCTATTTGCATCAGCTGTTTGAGGCCTATCAGTTTAAAGCGGATAACGTGGCGTTTGAGCAACGTTTTAAGCGCTTTGTTGTGACTAATAATGGTCGTAAAGCGCTGTTAAACCGGTTAAGTGATTTGCTTTAAATAATGGGGTTACAGACAGGCCAAGCGTTGTTAGCAAAAAATATCGTTCAGTTTTGATTGGCTGAAAGCTTGTATGCTCCTTAGGTCTACAGATTGTTACTCATAAAGTCACTTTGTGTAGACCTCGGGATGCTAAGCAAGGCTCTTTACCATCTCTGTGGTAAATACTGGGTGAAATACAAAGGCATTACAATATTGGTTTGTTCTAACGCCGATGAGCCTTGTGTGCCAGTTAACTTAAAGGTTTTACTTGGAGCACATTTTTCAACGTAGGATGCCAACGATTTAGCTCTGGTACGTTTGCCACTTTTGACTTCAACAGGGATGATATCGCCTTCATCGGTTGCCAAAATAAACTCGATTTCGGCGCGAGCGTCATTCCATGAATAGCTTGGGTCAACGCCAATAGCAGTGAGCTCTTGTTGTACAAAGTTTTCAGCCACATAGCCTTTGTATTCGTAATTTTGTTGCTTAATCTCTTTATAACTGCTGCCCAGCATATGATTGAGCAGCCCCACATCAAATAGAAACAATTTAACCATATTTTCTTTTTTATAGGCCGCCAGCGGCGATTTCGGCAGCCCTTCAATAGGGTAGTTTGGCAAGGCTAAGCGGCAGCAGTGAAGCCAATGGATCGCGGTCTCAAAATCGCTATAACGAGATTTGCGCTCATGCACATGTTTAAATTTAAAGCGTTTAACGGACTCATCACTTACAAGTGATAGCTGCGCTGGAATACTGTTAAACACAGATTCAATCAGTGTGGCATCGACCTTGCCCGCGTACTTGCCAAAATCGCGGCGATAACCTTCAACTAAATCGGCATGAATTTTTGTGACTTTTTCAACCCGCTCTAAAATGCTCGCATCTTTCAACCTATACCAAGCGGAAACGGCTTCTGGCATACCACCGGTAAAAAAGTAATCTGTAAGTTTATCCATCAATTTAGTGTGCACCGCCGGTGTGCTTGCTTGGGCTTTAAACGCTTTGATCAGTGCTTGCTCGTTGGATGCGTAAATAAATTCTTGGAAGGTCAGAGGTCGTAAATTGTATTGTTCTACCTTACCTACAGGGAAGGTGTTGAGCAAACCAATGTTCGAGCCGCTTGCCGCGACAAAATAGGACGGTGCTTTTTCAGCAAAATACTTTAGTGAGGTAACGGCACGCTCACATTCGCCAATTTCATCTAATATCAGCAGATCGGTTTCTGGGTTGAACGCCTGATTGGTCAACAGCTCAATGTTCATTATTAGCTCGTCTGGTGACAGTGAGCCATCGAATGCTTGTTTGTAGGCGGGATTTTCAAGAAAGTCGATACGCAGGATGTTGGCAAAGGTGTTACCAAACAACTCTTGCAGCAGATAGGTTTTACCCGTTTGCCTTGCGCCATCGATCAATAATGGCTTGCGCACAGGTTGGTCTTTCCATGCTATTAAGGCGTTGAGTAGGTTGCGCTGCATTGTCATTTCCCGTCAATTAAGATTGTTAACGGCCTATACTATAACTCATTCTACACTTTTACGCGCATAAAAGTGCGGAACTTTACACTTTTATGCGCATAAAAGTGATGATTCGATCTGTTTCATGCATGTTACTCTTTATTTAATTCAAAATTAACGAGTTACCGATTGTTCAATTTATAAAATCAAAGTCAAAGTCAAAGTCAAAGTCAAAGTCGTGGGGTTTCATCCCCTGATTTTTAATCAAGAGTCGACCAAGGAGGACTGCTCGTCCTATCCTCCTTTGATTATGAAGTTTGCTATTGGTCACTTAAAGCATCAAAGAGTTGTGGATGTTCTGTTTCACCCGCAAAATTTAACAGTGGGTGTCTCGTTAAACTGTTAATAAAATCAAAGTCGTGGGGTTTCACCCCACACCCGACCAAGGAGGACTGCTCGTCCTATCCTCCTTGGATGCTCCAAGACGCCCCTAACGGAGTTGAAAGCCCCTTGGACTCATTGCCAAATTTGCTATCGCTTCCGAAGGATGCGTCCCTGCACCTGCGAAAGCTAGCTCGCCATCCATGGCGAGACTCACGCAATTTGTCTATTCGCCCTGCGGCAACTCCGAGGGGATGGTGTATTCCTTTGATTTTTGAGTTGTCTGTTGGTCACTTAAAGCATCAAATAGTTGTGGATGTTCTGTTTCACCCGCAAAATTTAACAGTGGGTGTCTTGATAAGCTTTTTTATGATGGGCGTGTCGATAAACTTTTAATAAAAAGTCGTTAAACTTTCCGACAAGTGTTATTAATATATCCACATTAATTGCTGGGACAAGCTAATGAATAATATTTATTTTTTAGGTTTTATACCTAAACCATATGTGTGGGTTGTAGTCGATGCCGATGAGCATTGGTATGATTTCAACGATAAAAATAATAAATCTCTTTTAATAAGAGATGTGGTTTTTGCTGCTGAAGGGAAAGATCTTTCTATAAAAGTAACAAGACCAGGCATGGTTTGGATATCAAGCAACACAAAGAGATTAACAATAAGCCAAGATGATGACTATTTCAAAGCTGTTGAGTTGCGTAAAACGTTAATTAAGATAGCTAACGTTTATAACTATCTACTAGCTTTGACATCTAAGGAATATATTTCAGGCTTTTCCACTTCTATTATCCCAATAGAAATCACACTACATGAAACCATGTGCATGAAATTTTTCGGTGAAATCGGTCAAAACCTTAATGAACCAACAACATTTATCCCGACATATCCTAATTTAACTTCAGTTATGAATCTTGAATTCAAAGAGTTAGGAAGTCGAGATGGTCAGATTTCGGTTGATGCATACAAAAAGGCTTTTGATGTTTTAGAACGTTTAGACGAGAAGGGAATTGAATGCTTAAACACTCTATCAAAATCTGAAAGCGAATATATAAATAGTGATTACAGTACCTCATTAATTCTCTCTTGGTTTATCATTGAACATATAATACTTGATATTTTCTTAAATGAAGCTAGTGGTGAAATGACTACACAGGGGCATTCCCCTAAACTCGATGACATGCTTGTAAAAATAAAAACCACTGAAAACTATAATAAGTATGAATCAGTTGTCCCATTGATAGAAAAAGCCCGAGAAGCACGAAATGGCTTTGCCCATCGAAATGAGCAAGTGGATAAGTTTTCCGCAGAAAACTCCTTGAATGCAGCATTCGCTTTAGCTTCCTACAAATTAAAGATCGATTTGAAACATAGTATTTGTGTACCCCAATTTCTTTCTTATGCCAATTAGGGTTTATCAAAGTTTATGAGTTTAACGAAACATCCATTGTTAAATTTTGCCTAAGCTATTGGTTTGTGCCCAACTTGCTCAAAGATATATACCTGCTGAGATGATTCGCTCAATTTACACGTCACACTTAGATGCCGTTTCAGACTGAAAAAATACGATTTAGCTCGCGTAATTAAGCACTGGCATGTAAGTGACCGTTGACGGCATGGATGCCGTCGTCGAGCCCTCAGGGATGAGTTAACGGCGTGTCACTGGAATGACAGTGCTTAATCATTGAAACAGAATGATGAACACCCTTTCTATGAGTAATTAATACCGCTGTGTCTTTGTTTAATTCCAACCCAAAACAAATACAAGCTGGATTCCCGCTCACAAGCATTGCGGCAATGACAGTGCTTAAGAATGGACTGTTCCATACCGATCATCTTATGGCTACTGTCTCGTGCTTCTTGGCTTATGCCTCTTGTCTTGTGGATCAGGCGCGCAGGTGGGATTTCTTCTGTTATAATGCCCCCTCGATTTTTTGGAGGCGAGAATGGACGTATCTTCTTTACTAGACGGCCTGAATGATAAACAGCGCGAGGCTGTCGCGGCACCGCAATCTAGCATGTTAGTGCTTGCGGGGGCGGGCAGTGGTAAAACGCGGGTGTTAACCCACCGTATCGCGTGGTTAATGCAGGTTGAACAGCAGAGTCCTTACTCGATTTTAGCCGTGACGTTTACCAATAAAGCTGCGGCCGAGATGCGTGAGCGGGTTGAAAAAGTCGCTGGCACCAATATGGGGCGGATGTGGATTGGCACCTTCCACGGGCTAGCGCATCGTTTATTACGCACTCACTTCCAAGATGCGGGATTACCGCAGAGCTTCCAAATTCTTGATTCAGACGATCAGCTGCGCTTGCTGAAACGCATCCTTAAAAGTTTGAATCTGGATGAAAAACAATATCCTCCCCGTCAGGCGCAGGGTTATATCAATGGCAAGAAAGACCAAGGATTGCGGCCTAAGCATATCGATGCGGGTGGTTTTCCGATTGAGCAAAACCTGCTGAAGATTTATCAGGTTTATCAAGAGTCTTGTGATCGCGCTGGCCTTGTCGACTTTGCCGAAATCCTGCTGCGTGCCCACGAGCTTTGGCTCAATAAGCCGCATTTGCTGGCACATTATCAAGAGCGTTTTAAGCATATTCTGGTAGACGAGTTCCAAGATACCAACGCCATTCAATATGCCTGGATCCGCGTGCTTGCCGGCCAAACTGCCAATGTGATGATCGTCGGTGATGACGACCAATCGATTTACGGTTGGCGTGGTGCTCAGGTTGAAAACCTACACCGCTTCCTGAAGGATTTCCCCACGGCGACCACGATTCGTCTCGAACAAAATTATCGCTCCAAGGGCAATATTTTGAAGGCGTCGAACGCCCTTATTGCCAATAACCCCGAGCGTTTAGGTAAAGAGCTGTGGACTGACGAAGCCGATGGTGAGCCGATTTCCCTCTACTGCGCCTTTAACGAAATGGATGAGGCGCGCTTTATTGTCGGCCGGATCAATGATTGGTACGAAAAAGGCGGCAATTTAAGTGACTGCGCGATTTTATATCGCTCAAACGCCCAGTCGCGCGTGCTAGAGGAAGCCTTATTACACAAAGGCTTAGCCTATCGGATTTACGGTGGCCTGCGCTTTTTCGAACGCCAAGAGATTAAAGACGCTATGGGTTATATGCGGCTTATCAGCAATAAAAATGATGATGCCGCCTTCGAGCGAGTGGTTAATACGCCGCCCCGTGGCATTGGCGATCGCACCTTAGATATTCTGCGTTCGACCGCGCGTCAGCAAGAGCTTACGTTATGGCAGGCCTGTTTACGGCTGCTGGATGAAAAAGTGCTTGCGGGCCGCGCAGCCTCAGCGGTGAGTGGTTTTATGGATCTTATCGTCACCCTGCAGGAAGAAACTCAGGATATGGCGCTGTACCGGATGACGGACACAGTGATCCAAGCCTCTGGCCTCAAAGCCATGTACGAAGCGGAAAAGGGCGAAAAGGCCCACGCTCGTATCGAAAACTTAGAGGAACTCGTCACCGCCGCGCGCACCTTCGAAATGCCAGAGGAGCTTGAGGATATGGGCGAGCTTAACGCCTTCTTATCCCATGCGGCCTTAGAGGCGGGCGAAGGTCAGGCCGACGCCTTTACCGATGCAGTACAGCTGATGACACTGCACTCGGCCAAGGGGCTGGAGTTTACTATGGTGTTTATGGCGGGTGTCGAGGAGGGGATCTTCCCGAGTAAGATGGCGCTCGAAGAGGGTGACAGACTCGATGAGGAACGCCGCCTCTGTTACGTGGGCATGACCCGCGCGATGGAAAAACTCTATATCACCTATGCCGAGTCTCGCCGTATTTATGGCCGTGAAGATTACGCCCGTCCATCACGCTTTATTAAGGAAATTCCGCCGCAATATGTGGACGAAATTCGCTTAAAGGCGCAGGTGTCGACACCGATGGCGAATAATCGCTTCAGTGCGCAAAAGTCGGCGGTCGCCAACGATACTGGCTTTAGCGTTGGGCAAAGAGTGCATCATCCAAAGTTTGGTGACGGCAAAGTGACTAACTTTGAAGGCAGTGGCGCACAGGCGCGGGTACAGGTGAATTTTAGTGATTTTGGCAGTAAGTGGCTGGTGGTGGCTTACGCGCGCTTAGAGGCGCGTTGATTGGCATGAATGTCATGATTTTGTGACAGTTTCAGCCTATGCAAATTCGCTTAAAAGGGGGCTAGGGTATATGATGTTTACCCTAGCAACCGAGATAAAAAATTAGGTTTGGGAGTAGTTAGTTAATGAATCTAAAGCAGAAGTGGGACGTTTATTCCCGCCTGACTCGACTCGACCGTCCTATCGGCACCTTGTTATTACTCTGGCCGTGTTTGATGGCGCTGGTGCTAGCAGCAGGTGGTATGCCCGATCTTAAGGTGCTCATTATCTTCATTATTGGTGTGGTGATTATGCGTGCCTGTGGCTGCATTATTAACGACTATGCCGATCGCGATCTCGACTCCCACGTTGAACGTACCAAATCCCGCCCTCTCGCCAGCGGCGAAATCAGCACCAAAGAAGCGTTATTACTGTTTGTGATCTTAGGTTTAGCCGCTTTTGGTTTAGTCTTACTGCTCAATGGCTTAGTGGTTAAATTATCCGTTGTAGGCATTATCCTCACCATTATTTACCCCTTTACTAAGCGGGTAACAAACATGCCGCAGATGTTTTTGGGTGTGGTATGGAGCTGGTCTATCCCCATGGCCTATGCGGCGCAAACCGGTGAAGTGCCCATCGAAGCCTGGTGGTTATTTGCGGCGAATTGGTTTTGGACTGTGGCCTACGACACCATGTACGCCATGGTCGATAGGGATGATGATTTAAAAGTCGGTATCAAATCAACCGCCATTCTTTTTGGCCAATATGACCGTCAAATCATTGGATTATTTCAACTGGCTGCACTGCTGTGTTTTATCGCCGCGGGTTGGAGTGCCGACCGTGGCCTGCTTTATGGTCTAGGATTGCTGACCTTTGTTGGTTTTAGCACTTACCAACAGATGTTGATTTTTGGCCGCGAAAGAGCCCCTTGTTTTAAAGCCTTTCTCAACAATAACTGGGCAGGGTTAGCCTTATTTATTGGTCTCGGAGCCGATTACCTGTTTTAAGTTTTCCTCTCCGTTTGTATGAGTGCTATCAGGCGTGTCGCCTGATAGCCGCTCAAAACTTAGCTCAAGCCGCGACTCACTGACTCGAAGTGGTATCCTGCGTCGCATCAATCTGCGGATACTGACTGGCTGAACTTTGGATGTCAGAGCATTGGTAAGCATTACCCATCATAGTCACTGAGCCTAAAAACTTGAATGGCTGGTAGAGGTAGACGGTATCTGCACCTAAGGTTTGAGCTTTGATGCGCATCTCGTTGAGTGTACCCCACACCATATCCCTATCACTGTGCAGCCAATAATCATAGAAATGCCCCTGCGAACCAATCACTGTGCCTTTATAAGTACAGTTTTCAATAGCTACGGAGTTTTCCCATAATATTTTGACATGTGCCGATTCCTCAGTAGGAAAGGTAACACACGCTGTTACATTAAGGCCGAGTAATAACATTAATATTGTGCGAAAATTCATTTATTTATGACTCATATTCAGACTATTAATAAAAATCGGCTAGCTCAAAGAATATTATTAGCTGATTAATACTTATTGTTGATGACTTAAGTTATTTACGTCCTAATACTTTTATCCCAGCTTTACTACGATCTGAGTTTCCATATACTTCAATTTTTTTAACACAGCGGCGGGCGCCTAATGATTTCCATTCCGAGTGTTCATCTTTCTCGATATCGGTATCAAATTTGATGGTGCGGGTTTTATCATCCCCATAGGTGACGACAACACGATCGATACTCACATCTCTTTCTGCTTTGATTTTGATATATTTTGCCTGTCGGCAAATGATCAAAGGTATGGTGGCTGGATGATCGCCAATGCCGAGTAATATGGTGCGGCCAAGGGTGATTTCATCGTCATTATCATCTTTTTTTGCATAGGCAACGGATGTGGTAAACATCAAGAGTAAGCAGATAATTATTCGATTAATATTGAACGTCGAAAATAGACTAGATTTTATTAACATATGGCCTCCAAAAAATGGGGGCGAATCATAAAGTATTTAATGTAACCTAAATAGTTTTTTTATCGCTTAGTGCGGCTGATATCACGGGTTTTATTTGAATAAGGTCAATAAGCGTTTTGCATTATGATACAAATGTAATTTAAATTATGTCGATATTATTTTTACTTTTAATTAGACTTAAATATCCCTTAACGCATGACATTTTATGATCTAACCCAATTTACCGATTTTTCAATATTTGGCAAATACTACAAGTTGCGTGCAGTTTTCTGGTAGATTGTGATAAATGCCACTCAGTTTGGTGGTCATCGTTGTTTAAGCTGGCGGTCTCGGAGTGAGTAACTGCTGCGGAGTGAGTGACAGCAGGATTAAGTTCAAAGGAGGTGAAGTATGCCGTGTCGACTTACACGATTATTTGGGATTGAATTTCCGATTATTCAAGCGCCTATGGCTGGAGTGCAAGGCAGTACGCTTGCTATCGCCGTGTCTGAGGCGGGGGGTTTAGGTTCATTACCTTGCGCCATGTTATCCCTCGAGGCGCTTGAAGCTGAGTTAACCGAAATCCGCAGCAACACCACTAAACCTATCAATGTGAACTTCTTTTGCCATAGCGAGCCTCTGCCACAGGCGGCCAAGCAAGCGATTTGGCTCGAACAGTTAGCCCCCTATTTTGCGGAATTTAATCTCGACTCAAGTGTGCAGCCTGCTGGCGCCCAGCGTACACCCTACAGCAAGTCACAGGCCGAGGTGTTAGCCAAATTTAAGCCCGAGGTGGTGAGTTTTCACTTTGGTTTGCCCGATGAAGAATTGCTGCTGGAAATTAAAGCTTGGGGATCAAAAGTTATCTCTACGGCGACAACCGTCGAGGAAGCACTCTGGCTTGAGGCCCACGGTGCCGATGCGATTATTGCCCAAGGTTTAGAAGCAGGAGGCCATAGGGGACACTTTTTATCCGAGGATTTAACCGAGCAGCTCGGCACTTTTAGTCTATTACCGCAGGTGATTGCGGCGGTGGATATTCCTGTGATTGCCGCAGGTGGCATTGTCGATGTAGCCACAGTGCGCGCAGCCATGACGATGGGCGCTTCGGCCGTGCAAGTGGGGACGGCCTATTTGCTCTGCCCTGAGTGCAATACCAGTGCAATCCATCGTGAGGCGCTGCAAAGCGATGCCGCGCAGCATACAGCGCTGACTAATTTATTTTCTGGTCGACCTGCGCGCGGCATAGTAAACCGCTTTATGGCTGAAATGGGGCCGATGAATGAGGCTGTACCGGATTTCCCCTTGGCATCCTCAGCGGTTGCAGGCTTAAGGACGGCGGCGGAGCGACAAGGATGTGGCGATTTTAGTCCGCTGTGGTGCGGGCAAAATGCCAGTGGTTGCCAAAACATTCCCGCAGCCGAACTGACACGGCAATTGGCTTTAGGCTTTGGGTTTAATATCCAATAAATAGTTACAGGTGCAAAGCCTGCATCTACTGTTTACTTCCAAGGCTCAAGGCCGCGCCATAAGGATTTTCAGCCATTCGGCCTTCGAGACATTCGAATACCTTTGGGGATGCAAGCACCACTGATACACTACTCACGCTTTTGTTAAATGTCGTTGCCCATGGAAAGCACTGCGCAATAAACTGGCTAACAGAATGGGGAAGACCCAAAGGCTGGTTGTTGCTTGGCACTCTGCCGAGTTTTTCACCTTGTTGTTGGATTCTATTGTGGGAGTATGTGGATGGCACAGATTATCAGTAATGCTGCGGTGGGTCGTACCCTATTGATTTTATTGCTGTGTGCTGGTGTTTTCTTTTTTATCGATTTTTTAGTTCCCGCCTTGGCCGCCCTGATCGTCTGCTTCTCCAGTTGGCCGCTGTATCAAAAATTATTGGTTAAATGCGGTGGTCGCTCGGCGCTGTCTGCCACTATCGCGTTAGTTTTGATTATTGTCGGGCTAATTACACCGCTGATATTTGTTTTTTCCTATGCTTTACAAGAGATTAGGATATGGGCTGAATGGTTGGTGTATGCTAACCAGCATGGCGCGCCCGTTCCCCTTTGGATTAAGGATTTACCTTGGGTTGGTGCGTGGTTTACCCAACAATGGCAACAGTTTATTGGGGAACCCCATGAACTGGGCAAGATAGTCAGTGCAATTAGCGGACAAAATTTGACAGGCATTTCCCGTTGGGTGCTGCAATTGGGCTGGAATACTTTAGGCTTGCTGCTGACCTTGTTGTTTATGCTGATCACCTTGTTTTTCTTATATAAAGATGGCGCGTCGGTGGCGAAGCAGATTGATATTGTCGGTGAGCGTATTCTACCCGCCCGCTGGTATCGCTTTTCCCGCGTGGTGCCCGCGACGGTAAGTTCAACCGTTATCGGCATGACGCTTATCGCCATCGGTGAAGGCATAGTGCTGGGGATTGCCTACTGGATTGCTGGCGTGCCTTCGGCCGTGGCCTTTGGGGTGTTGACTGCTTTTATGGCCTTAGTGCCAGGCGGCGCGCCAACCATGTTTACCCTGATCTCACTGTATTTAGTTGGCACTGGCGATATGACCGCTGGGGTCGGCTTATTCCTCTGGGGCAGTATCGAGCTGTTTATCGTCGATAAAACCCTGCGCCCTAATCTGGTTGGTGGGCCTATTAAGCTGCCTTTCTTACCGACTTTTTTCGGCTTGATTGGTGGAGTGAAAACCATGGGCTTTGTGGGTCTGTTTGTCGGCCCCGTGTTGATGGCGCTGTTAGTCGCTATCTGGCGCGAATGGTTAAGGGATGACCCTGATAGTTCGGTTGTAACTGAATCCCTTGAATCACCGCAGGAACACGGTCATTCAAATTAAGGATGAGTGAGTGCTTGTTTGCGCTCCTCGGTATAAAACCACCAAGGTTGAGGATCGTCGCCCGCCATAAAGCGGGTAATCGAAATAAACACATCGAGCATACAGGGATCGTGGATTTGCCCCGTTTTGTCACACAGGGTTTGATACATTTCATAGGGATTTCTCCCAAGCAATTGCGCCGGAGTCTCTATGCCGAGCAGACGTAGATCCGCCGCGCTCGCTTTACCAATATTCGGTAAATCCGTTAATTGTTTGACCTTGGCACGCACCACTTTTGCTGGATTCATGTAGTTTTCCTAGTGATAAAAGCATTGGCCGCCAGTGCAAGAGAAGATTCACTACACGTTACGCTTTTACTAACTGAGTTAAATCCGCTGGGCGATAGTACACCGACTTTAATACCTTGCCTTGGCGCACGACTTTACCGGCCATTTCTACATCTTTAGCGCATTTGGCGATGATAAATTCGCCCTTTTTACTGCCGACGATGTCAACGCCTTGCTCGGCATAAAAAGCAATGGTTTCGGCTAGCTCTTGCTCGTTGCGGCACACTTTGCTCATATTGCTCGAATGGACTTCGTCCCAGCAGGCGATAAAGTCAATTTCACGGTTTTTGGCGACACACAGCAGCAAGTCGATAAGGTAGCTGATTTCTAATTTGTCATGCATGTGCTCGGCGCCTAAGTGCACTAAACGCCCCATCAACACATACACTGAATCGACAATCGCATCGGCTTGTTCGATACGGCTATCAGCTTCGGCAAGTTCAGTTAACTCTTCAATAATCAGCGAAGTATGTAAGGTGTCAGCCTTATCATCTAATGAGCTGGCATCGTTGACGGCGAGGTCGAAGGTACTGCGAAACTCACTGATATCACGATACAAGTGGTCATAAATAGGTTGAGTTAAACAGCTGAGTTTCATCGGAGTGCCTTAGATTTTATCAATAGGTTTTACAAATAGATTGGTGAAATCGATTTATGGATAACTGCGGCAATTCTAAAGAAAGGTGGCGCAGAATACAAAGTGTGCTGGCCTTGAAGTAAAAAATACCCGCTGCCAAATCGGGGAGCAGCGGGTTTCGGCAAAGATTAGGGTGGACACCGAATGGAGATTTGATTAACAGGCTCGGACTAAGTCACTAAAGACCTCGTCATTGACCGCTGGGTTAACGGCTTATTGCGCGTATTTGGCGATCAGCTTATCCAAATAAGGGGCAACCTCTTTGTCAGACCAATCTAAATAGCCACGAACAAATCCAACAAGATTACCTTTTGCATCAAATAAATAAGTCGCAGGAACCACATTGGCAGGAATGATCTGCTCGATATTTTTGTTGGGGTCGAGCCAAGTGCTGTATTGATTAAAACCATGCTGATTAAGAAACGGGCGTACTTCTTTTATCTCTTCATCAATTGAAATTGGCACAATAGCGATTTTTTTATCGGCAAATTGCTGTTGTAGTTTTTGCAGCTCGGGGATTTCCCTTAAACAAGGGACACACCAGGTTGCCCAGAGGTTTACTAGCGTAAGCTTACCTTGATGTTGTTTGAGGCTTTGTGCTTGCCCAGCTTCATCCATAAAAGGCACTTCGGGTATCCCGCGGGCATGTTGCATCTCAATAAAACCCGTCATGACTCGTGGTTTTGGAATTGCTTCGCCAGTGTCATAGAGTTTGTTTTGCAGAGAATGGGCTTGCACGACGCAGCTCAGCAGCAATGAAGTGCAAAGGAGGGTGAGCTTGGCTGTGGATGATTTCATGGGTTTGTCCTTATATTCAAACTGAGCGAGTCGCGTTGTTAGCGGCAGGTGACTTGCGTTTTATCAGGGTAAGACCTAAGCCTAACCCTATGATTAATAACGCCAGTGGGCCTAGCCAAAGCGCCAGTGTTGAGGGTTTTAATTCTGGCTGATAACGGATTTTTTCACCGTAGCGCTGTACCATAAAATCGAGGATCTCATCCCGTTTATAGCCTTGTTCAAGCAGCGAAAAAATTTGCCCCTTGAGCTCATGGGCGATAGGTGCCTGTGACTCGAATAAGGTTTGGTTGGTCGCCATTGGGCAACGCAGTACTTTGCTGATCGCTATTGCCTGTTGCTGATAGGATGTGCCCATATCCGAGCTTTCCTGTGCCGTCGCGAGAAAGGTTGTCCCGCCAAAACAGAGGATGAGTGACAACAACCAAAACAATAAACTCAAATAGGGGGAGCGAAATAATGGATTCATGGGGTTACAGTCTCCCTAGCTGAGGGGTGCCTGCTGCCCTCAGTGCTTCTGTGTGTTCGACATGGCGAACTTGTCTGACGGGCCACGCAGCGATTGCTCCTGCGAGCATCATCAACATGGCGCCTAGCCAAATCCAAGTCGCCAATGGTTTATAGCTAATGCGGATCAGGTACTCAGTGTCGCTCAGTTGCAGTCCCATTGAGACGTAAATATCGCGCCAAAAACCGTGGTCGATGCCCGCGTGGGACATTTCCATACCATTGCTTTTAAAGGTTTGTCTTTGTGGTTGGATATAGCCCAGTACTCGATCGTCCTGCTTGGCATCGCGTACACTGATATTGGCTTGAATAGCAGTAAAACTTTGGCTCTCAACTTGCTCGGTACTCTCATACACCAGCACATAATTCGCTAACGGTTTACCCTGGCCTGGCCCCATTCGTAGCAGGGCTTCCTGTTCGAAAAAAGACACCGATGTTGCGCCGATAATCGTCACTACAACCCCGAAGTGTCCGAGCATCATGGCGACCCTTGCGCGCTTTGATGCTGACGGCTGGATTGGTCGTGCTGTGGGTAAGCGTTCTGGGGCGCCGCGTGGTGGCTTGAGTATCATCTTTAGACTCAAACCAAGGCATAACAATAAAAATAACGCGCTGGCACTGCCAAGAACGAGGAATAATGCGCCATCGCCTTTAGCTTGATAACCCAGCACTGTTGCAATAATGGCAATGGCTACAGTGGGGACAGCCAATACCTTGAGTGGTTTGTGGGTGGATTGCCCCCAATTGAGTAGCGGGGCGAGGCCCATTAAGACGACAGCGATAAAGGTCAATGGGACAAAAATCGCATTAAAATAAGGTGCGCCCACCGACAAAGTACCTAGGTTTAACAGCTCATATATCAGGGGATAAAAGGTGCCAAGTAGTACGGAAAAAGCCGCGACTACCAGCACGATCACCCCAAGCAGTAATAAGGTCTCTTTGCTTAATAGCGCATGGGTGACTTCTCGTCTCAGTGCGGGGGCTTTTATCGCAAAAATAAATAGGGCAGCACCAACAAAAAGCACTAATAAACATAGGATTGACATACCTCTGGTTGGGTCAGCAGCAAAGGCATGTACCGATTGCACGATACCGGAACGCACCAAAAAGCTGCCTAACAAACTAAGGGAGAATGCTAATAAACATAAAAACAGTGTAGTAAGAGTAAAGCCCTGTGTTTTTCGGGTGAGCACTAAAGAATGCACCAGCGCTGTCGCAACCAGCCAAGGAATAAATGATGCGTTTTCAACGGGATCCCAAAACCACCAACCGCCCCAGCCCAGTTCGTTATAAGCCCACCAAGAACCAAAGGCATTGCCCCCTGTGAGGAAAATCCACGCCAATAGCACCCAAGGGCGCATGTATTCGAGGTGGCGAGTCGGTAACTTTCCTCCCAGTAACGATGCCAGTGCTGCGGCAAAGCAAACCGTTAGCCCGACATATCCCAAAAACAGCATAGGTGGATGCAGTATTAAGCCTATGTCCTGCAATATGGGGTTAAGGTCGCGCCCTTCGACTGGAATATTTGGTAGCAAGCGGGCAAAGGGATTGGAGGTAAAGAGTAAAAACAAATTAAAGCCGAGGATCACTAAGCCCAAAATTGCGAGGACTCGACCAAAGTAAGCCTTATCAGCCTGTAAACTGGCACTATCGAGATTAACCTTATTCGTTGCTTGGCGCCAATTGATCACTGCGCCCCACAGGGCAATGGCGAATACCCAAAATAACATTGAGCCTTCATGGCTGCCCCACACGGCCGCAATTTTATAGCCCACAGCGAGTTGACTATTAGAATGGTTGGCAACATAGGCGACTGAAAAATCATCGCTAATAAAGCTAAATATTAAGCTACACAGTGCGGCAAATAAGGTAATAAATAGTGCGTAAAATAATTTATTGCCAAAGTGGATTAGGTAAACGTTATTCCGATAGCTACCAATTAAATGATTCGTTGCCGACAATAATGCAAAAACAGTACTCATGATTAGCAATATGTGCCCTATTTCTGGAATCATATTTATCATTGATATTTCCTGCATGGCATTAGTTATCGATTTACATTAATACTGAAATTAATGAGAGGTTACTTTTTAGCGGTTAATCGGTACAGACTTATTTGTTTTTATCTAGGTAAGTTAGATGTGAAGTCTTTACCCATTCCACGATTGGCTTGCAGGGTAACTGAGTTTTAACGGAAGGAATGTGATCTGTCTCGGTATTAAAATCGTCATTTGTGGCTTTGGTTCTTTTTGAAAAATCAAAGCTGTTTTTAGGTTTTTTTAGATGTAAAAAAACAGATTTAAAATCTAAAAAATCACTAATAAAATTTTATCAAATTTATGATTTATATGTATTTTTTGATTTTTAGCTCTATTGATTTCTGAATCAAAATTTAATGTGCTCTAGCGCAGATTTTTTGCTTCTTCTCTCATTCATTATGCCGTCACTGGTCAATTGTTTATGTCGTTCAGTGAACAGTTAGGTTCAGTGGAAAATATAAAACTAATGATAAATTAGGAGTGAATGATGAAGCGATGGAAAACCAAAACAGCCTTAGGCGTGCTGTTTTGTTTAGGTTCTGCCGTAAGCGCTACCACAATCGCATCCGATGCTAAATCGGATGGTAAAGTGGTCCCTGGTGTGGGTAATAAACAACAAACTCACTATACTCAAGATATCTTGGCTAACCCCAATTTAAATGAAAATTTAATGGAGAAATCCCGTGGTGTTAAAACACTGCAGGATTATATTGTTCAAGAGCAAGAATTGTTTGATTTTCTATTTGAAAATCACCCAGTTTTTAAATATGACGCAGAAGGTCGTTTAAAAGGCACTTATAAAGTCAGTGACCGTGGTGAAGAATATTTACACGGTGGTGACAGTGTTGCTTACAGTAAACACAGTAAAGAAGTGAACTCAACCGATGGCACCGCTGTACGTTATAGCTCTTATAATGATGGTCAGCGTCCAAAAGCACTGCAATACCGTTTAGGGGCAAAATCGATTTTAGATTTCCCTAACAAGTTTGTGGGCCCAGAAAAATGCGGTGAGTGTCATGGCCCGCAATACGAAAAATGGAGACGTTCACGTCACTCTAAGACGATTCGCTTCCCTGGCGAACATCCAGAAGTCGATAACGACCTGAAAAAAACCATGTATACCACCAAAGATACCACGATTCTGCCATCGGGTATTACGCCAGACGCTATCTACGCGACTGTGGGTACGCCACGTACTAAATATGGTTTTATCGACGCCTACCTAGTGCGCGGTACTTACCATGTGAAAGACGGTCTGTTGAAAGATGGCACTGGTACTATGGTCGCTGGTGGTAACCAATTCTCCCGCGGTTGGGCTGAGTGGTTAACTCCTGAAATGGCTGCAAAAATTAACAAAGCTATTCCAAGTTTCCCCGTCAAAATGGAAGATTTTGGTACCAGCGGTTCACACCAATGGGGCATGAGCTCATACGGTGCTAAGTATGAGAAGGAATTCCTATTCCAACCTGCTAGCTCCTATTGCGAAATGTGCCATAGCTTCAAGTTTGACTTCCAAACGAAAGATGAATTCTTCGCTGCTTTAGGTAACCCGAAAGAGCTGCAAAAACACACGATTTCTAAAGGGATTACCTGTGAAGAGTGTCATGGCGCAGGCGGCCACTTAGACGGCGGTATTGGTGGCGGTATGCCATCTAACTGTGAACGTTGTCACCAACGCTTCAACTTTGTTGAAGAGCTAGCTGAAACGCCACAGGGTAAAGAGAAGCTGGAATATGCCTTCAACGTGAAGATGAAATCTTCTTGCCCATCTTGCGGTACTGAAGGTTCACAAATGTTTGCCTCTGCTCACTATGACAAAGGTATGCGTTGTTCAACCTGTCACGATCCTCACGAAGTGACAGATGGTGATTGGAAGTCAGGCATTACTAAACCAAAAATCATCAAAGAGTGTACTGAGTGTCATACGGCTCAAGCCGAGATTGCTAAGAACACTAACACCCACAGCAACCAAACTTGTCAAAGCTGTCACATGCCAAACATGGGAAGCTGTGAAAACTTCACTGCGATCCAATTCCCAGATATGGCGGGCTTCGACAACGTGCGTAAGTCACACATGTGGAAGATTGATGTCGATCCACTGCGTAAGACCCTTAACCCACCAGAAGGTAAGTCTCGCGATGCGACGACCAAAGGTTGGACTGTGGCGAAAGATGAAAACGGCTACAACTACCTCGACTTGATGTGGACCTGTGCCCGTACTTCGGCTTCAGACCACGATGTAGTGGAAAACAAAGGTTGTCACAGCCAGTTCCAATCTGAACTTGAAGTGGGTCTGCACTTTGAAGACCAGATGGAAATCTACGGTGAAGTTCAAAAGTGGCAAAAACCAGTTAAAGAAACTTTTGCCCAAGTAGAACAAGCCCTTGCCCGTATCGACAAGCTGTTAGAAGTCACCAAGCTGTCGGTAGAAGACAAGACTCAAGTGCTGATGTTGACCGACAAAGCCCAAGATGTTGTTCGCCTGATCAAGGCTGACGGCTCATGGGGTGCGCACGGCCCAACTTACTCACTGAAACGTCTCGATGCAGCCTTAACCTATGTCACTCAAGCCCAAGCCATTATCGATGGTAAAGGTCTGAGCGCACAGAAAATCTAGTTCGACTCGAGTCTAACTTGTCCCCGGCACATCCGTGCCGGGGAATATACGAGGCCAAATAATGAATAACGTGATCCGACAAAGCCTGATAGGCGGCTTAATGGCACTGAGCTTGGGTGGCATCAGCCTTCCAGCCATTGCAGGGGGCGGTTCTGATATTTCTGAAGCACCCTATAACGAAATTCAGTTGAATCCTATTTCCATGCGGGAAGCAGAGACCTTAGTCGGTAAGCAAGGGGTTTATTTTTTCGACGTAAACACGCTGGAAATCTGGGCGGAAGGTTTTATCCCCGGGGCGGTTTTTTTCAATGTTCAAAATTGGAGAGAGTTACTTCCAAAGAATAAAGATGCGGTGATGGTGTTTTATTGCGCTAACCGCCTTTGTACCGCCAGCAACATGGCTGCACGGGAAACCATGAAGCTAGGTTACACCGGTGTACGCCATATGGCCGATGGCATTTTCGGTTGGCGCATGTCTGGAAGAACAACAGAAAAACCCTAGTAATCAAATAAATATATTAATCGGTTATGGGCAATGTCCATACGTTTTCGGCTAACGCACCAAGCCCCAGGGCTAAATTGTAGAGAACATAAAATGAAAACATCTATGCCAACGTCTTTTATCCCAAAAACCATCACAGTGGCGACCTGCGCTGCACTGTTTGTGTCTATGGCGAGCTTTGCCGCCCCAAGCCTTAAAACCGATGCAGATAAAGCGTCTTACAGTATCGGTGCCTCTGTCGGTAACTACATTTCTGGCCAGGTTTATAACCAAGTGGAACTGGGCGCAGAAGTGAATGTGGACTTAGTGGTTCAAGGTTTTGTGGACGCGCTGAAAAAACAACAGCAATTAACCGATGAAGAAGTGGTGACGTATCTCAATCAACGCGCCGAAGAATTAAATCAAGTGAGAAAAGCCAACGCTGAAAAATTAGCTGCTGAAAATACCAAGGCGGGTGAAGCCTTTCTTGCTGAAAACAAAAAGAAAGCTGGCGTGATTGTGACCGAATCCGGCCTGCAATATGAAGTGTTAACCCAAGGAACTGGTAACAAACCTAATCCTGAGGATGTGGTCACCGTTGAATACGTTGGCAAGCTTATCGATGGTACTGAATTTGAAAATACCGTTGGCCGCAAAGACCCTACGCGTTTTGCCTTAATGACGGTAATCCCTGGTTGGGAAGAAGGCTTAAAACTGATGCCAATGGGCTCTAAATACCGCTTTGTTATCCCAGCAAACTTAGCCTATGGCAATGAATTTGTGGGTGAAATTCCACCGCAATCTACCTTGATCTTTGAAATTGAACTGAAAAATATCGAAAAGCCAAGTGAGAAAAAAGAAGCCCGCATGATGGGCATGATGCCTGCTCACTAAGAGCAAACATCGGGGACTGAGCGTTCAGTTTTGTACGCTCAGTCATGAGCTTGGGGCGGCAAGCAAAGAGGTTAGGTATGGCAAGTTTAGGGTTCACCATCGCACTCCTATTAAGCGGATTTGTTGCTTGGATATTTTGGCAACACGCACGCTTAAATCAACAGCAAACCGTTGCGGGGCTGCCTTTAGTCTCCCCTGGGTTGCCAGTGCTGTGCAGTGGTGTATTGCTTGCTATGACGCTCGCTATCTACAGCCAAACGGGGCGTTATCAGGATTGGGATAAGGGCATAGTCAATGAACATATTGACTACTTAGTGGCAGCCGACATTACCAAAGCCGTTCGCCTGGTGGACGATCAACCACAAAACCCGCTGGCATTGATGTCACTTGCCCAGGCCTATAGCGCGGGTGGTTTATATAGCGATGCGGTGCAGACCTTGGACAAGTTGCTTGCGTTGGTGGGAGAAGATGCCGAGGTGCTAGGCGCTAAAGCGAATGCACTCTATTACCGCGATGGTCGCCAAATGACGCCGCAAACCCAAGCGCTGATTGCACAGATCTTGGCGTTTGCGCCCTTTGAGCCGCAGACCCGCATGTTACAGGCCACCGATGCGTATCTTCATGGGCGTTACCAAGAGGCGATAGACCATTGGCAGGCACTACTGTCACAGCCAACGGCAGAGATTAATCGTGAGGCCATTTTAAACGCCATTGGCAAGGCCCAAAGCAAATTGAATGAAAGTGGATATTAATCAAGTCGCTAGCCATTTTCAGGCATGTAGGAACGATAACGATATAAATAAAAACGTCGGTATAAAACCGATAGATGGAGGATGTTGTGAGTGAAAATATAGAGAGACGGAGGTTCCTTAAAAGCGCTGGCATGTGCTCTTTGATGTTAACACCTTTAGCGGGTTGTTCGGTCAAAGAAGATGCTGACAGCGCCCATAAGTCCCATTACGTCATGGTGTTTGACCAAAATAAATGTGTCGGTTGTGGTGATTGTAAAACCGCCTGTAACCAAGCAAACAACTTACCCGCGGGTGTTTCTCGGGTGATCCTTGAGCAGCAAAGTGGTCGTGTTGAAGGCCAAGCCTGCCCTCATTGCGGCAAGATGAGTTGTGACTGTGAGCGTAAGTTTGTGCGGGTTTCCTGCCAGCAGTGTAAAAACGCCCCCTGTGTCACGGTTTGTCCAACGGGCGCGGCGCACCGCGATGCGAAAACCGGCATAGTGACTATGGATGCAAGCAAATGCGCGGGTTGTAAGTACTGTATTGGTGCTTGCCCTTACAACGCTCGTTACATCAACAAAGAGACGGATGTGGCGGATAACTGTGACTTCTGTTTGCATAGCAAGCTGTCTAAGGGCGAGCTACCCGCCTGCGTACAGAGCTGTAAGTACGACGCGCTGATCTTTGGTGATGCCAATGATCCTCAGTCCTATGTGAGTAAGTTATTGGCGGTAAAAGACTCAGTGCGGATTAAGCCGCAGTTTGGTACTGAGCCGAGCTTACGTTACATACCAATCGTCAAACTGGGAGTGTAAATATGGATACCAGTATGGAATTTACCCTCGGCTTATCCCAAGGCGTTGCTTGGCCTTGGCCGATTGCAGTGTATTTATTTTTCGCGGGGATTTCGGGCGGGGCGTTAACCATTGCGCTGGCGCTGCGTTTTTACCTAGGCCAGGTTGAAAATACCGCCTTCTTAAAAGCCGCGACTTTACTGTCCTTTGTAACCATTAGCTTAGGGATGTTATGTCTGGTACTCGACTTGACTAACCCCTTATTCTTCTGGCGAATTTTGGTGTTTTATAACTTAAATTCTGTGATGTCGATTGGTGTTATTGCGCTGTCGGTATATATCCCGTTAGTGGCAGTGGTGGCACTTTTAGCCCTCGAAAAAGAGCTGATGGCCATCCCACAATTGAAGTTTTTAGCGCCGATTATTGCCAAGTTAAAAGGCTTTAGACGCCCAATGGAAGCGCTCGCGTTAGTGCTGGCGTTATCAGTGTGTGCTTACACAGGCTTCTTGATTTCTGCGCTGATCCGCTTCCCGCTGATCAACACCTCGGTACTCCCTGCGCTGTTTATTGCCTCGGGTCTATCCGCGGGTGGCGCTTCAGCCAAAATGCTGGCGGTGTGGTTATTTAAAGAGCCCCTGCACAGCGGCGAAATGAAGATTCTACACGGCGCTGAGTGGCCCATTATGTTCGCCGAAGCCATGTTTATTTTCATGATCGCCACAGCGCTATTAACCGGTAATGCCGGTGGTCAATTTGCTTTTGCTGCCTTCCATGAAGGTGTGTGGGCAAGCGTATTCTGGATTGGTGTTGTGGGTATCGGCTTTGCCGCGCCACTGCTACTGAACTTTGCGACGGGTAAACATTTTAGCCATTCGGCCAAAGCGTTTTACATGTCGGGAATGTGTGCGGTAGTGGGGATGATGTGTCTACGACTCTTTATCCTGTTAGCGGGCCAAAACTACGCGATTTAACGATGTACTAAGGCCTCGGCCTTTGATGAACCATTTTTTTATCAACCCTCGTCGCAAGAGGTCTGTCCCTGCAAGGTGCCTTGGCGAGGCGTTGATATTTTTCAAAGGATTAACAGTATGAAAAAGTTCTTTGGGTTGTTACTACTCGCTCCTTTGTTATTAGGCTGCAATAAGAGCGAAGCGACCGATCACCAACACAAAGCCGAGATGATCCACGAGCATGATCGTTGCCACCTATGCGGTATGGTGATCACTAAATACCCTGGACCAAAGGGACAAGTACACCTTAAGGCCGAGAAGATGGTGCCTAAGTTTTGCTCTAGCCGCGATATGTTTAACTTTGCCTTACAGCCTGAAAATAAAAGACAAATTGCTTACATGATGGTGCATGACGCCGCGACAACCGATTGGGAACAGCCTGATGATGGCGCCTTTATCGATGCCGCCAGCGCATTTTATGTTTACGGCACCAGTAAAAAAGCCGTGATGGGGCCAGCAGTCGCACCTTTTAGCACTAAAGCCGCCGCCGAAGCCTTTGCAAAGGAATACGGTGGACGCGTATTAACCTTTGAAGATATCACTCTCGAATTACTCGCTGGCGATAAGTAGGCGATTGATCATGCTGCGTTTATTGCTCCTCTGTTGGCTCTGCACCTTATCCTTTATCGGTGTGACGCAGGAGTTAAGGGTTAAAGATTCCGCCTCTTTAACCCAAGCATTGGCGCAGGCGCAGGACGGTGACACACTCGTACTTGATACCGCAGTGTATGAAGGTAATTTCAGTGTCACCCGCTCCATTCATATTAAGGCCGAAGCGGGCGCGACCCTCGATGCCCTACGCCAAGGCAGCGCCCTCACCATTACTGCACCCAAAGTGATTGTCGAAGGACTCAATATTCGCCATTGGGGGCGGGATCTTTATTACCATGATGCAGGCATTTTATTGCAGCCAGGGGCAGACGAGGTGCTTATCAAGGGCAATCGGCTGGTGGGGGATGGCTTTGGGATTTATGGCGAGCAACTTGCTGCGCCCCGCATTCTTGAAAATAGCATCAGTGGCAATGGCGCTATCTATGTATTAGACCGAGGCGATGGGATTTTCCTTAAGCATGTGACCGCGCCCGATGTGCAACAAAATCATGTTATCTTTGTCCGCGATGGGGTATATCTCGAGTCGGTGACGGACAGCAAAATTCACCATAATCAATTCGCTAAGCTTCAATACGGCATCCACTACATGTATACCCGAGGTGATGAAGCCTCAAACAATCAAGCGATTAGCGTCGACGGCGGCTACGCATTGATGAATTCACAACAAATCTACCTGCACCATAATCGCGTCAGCCAAGCGCGGGACTTTGGCATTCTGCTCAATATCACCAACGACTCTCATATTCAGGCGAATATCGCCACAGACGTCAAGCATCCCCAAGGTTCGGTAGAGCTCGGTAACGAAGGCAAGGGCATTTTTATCTACGCCGCGCAGAATAATCGCATTCAACATAATGAATTTAGTCACAGTGATACTGGGATCAGCATGGCGATGGGCGGTGAAGCAAACCGCCTATGGCATAATCGTATTTTAGCCAATCAGACCCAAGTTAAGTATGTCGGTGAAGCTCAGCTGGAGTGGAGTTATCAGGGGCAGGGCAATTACTGGTCTGAATACCGCGGCTGGGATGCTAATGGCGACGGAGTGGGGGATGTTACCCACAGACCTAACGACAATTTAGACAAGCTATTTTGGCTCTATCCCGAGGCGAAACTACTGATGGAAAGCCCGGTGGTATTGCTGCTGCGTTGGGTAGAGCGGCAGTTTCAGCCAACGAGTGTCAGCGGTGTGAGTGATAGTTTCCCCTTAATGCGACTGACCACAGAGGGAGATGGAATATGAGCCATTTTACCAACAACGCCATCAATCCACAGGCGCTGACATTAATGACAAAGCAAACTGCCGCCCAAGGGCAAGTGGCTGTTAAGGCCGTTGGATTGAGCAAGCGGTATGCCGAATTTGAAGCGGTAAAAGATCTTAATTTTGAGGTGTTTACAGGCCAAACCTTAGCGCTGCTAGGCCATAATGGTGCCGGTAAATCTACGCTGATCAAAATGATTTTAGGCTTGGTATCCCCAAGCGCGGGCCAGTTATTTGTGCAGGGGCAAGAGGTACAAGCCAAGCGGGTCAATGCGAGTTTATCTTTAGGGTATTTGCCTGAAAATGTAAGCTTTTATGACAATATGACGGCGCATGAACTCTTAAGCTACTTTGCCAAGCTTAAGGGCGTTGCACCTGTGCGAGTCAACCTTTTACTGGAAGAGTTTGGCCTGATGGCGGCTAAGGATAAACGGCTGCGCACCTTTTCCAAGGGGATGCGCCAACGTTTAGGCTTAGCGCAGGCGGTGCTTGCTGATCCAAAAGTGCTGTTGTTGGACGAACCGACAGTCGGGCTCGACCCGCTGGCATCGGCCTTTTTGTATCAAAAAATGGCGCAACTTAAGGCCCAAGGCTGCGCGATTATTATCAGTACCCACGAGTTAGGTTTAGTGCAAGATCAAATGGATAGCGCGCTGATTTTAGGCCAAGGCCAGATGCTTGCCTCAGGGAATTTGCTCAGTCTTAGGGCTGCAACCTCGCTACCCAGCCTGATTGAATTGCATCACTTTACGCCGCTGCAATATCAGCAGTTGCTAAGCCAAGCGTTGTTCGCCTCACTGTTAGAACCCTCAGCCTCAGACCGAGTGTGCTTAAGGGTGCCTGATGCGCTAAAAGCCAAGGTGATACAGCAATTACACTCCCTGAAGATCCATGAGTTTTCTATTGTGCCGCCGAGTTTACAGGATATTTTCCATTGTTATATGGCGAATCTTCAGCCCCAGAGCGCGTCCAGTTGCAACACCTTTGCTGGTACAGAAAACCTTAATTCGGAGTTAGTGGCATGAGCCAAATCTGTCAGTTAGATCAGCAGCAAGGCTTGTCGAGTTTTCGTCCTCCTATGGCGCTGACATTGATTCAAGCCGTTGCGGTAAAAGAATTTAAAGACAATCTGCGTAACCGTTGGTTATGGCTTATGGCGGGTATGTTATTGATTCTTTCGCTGTGTGTGAGTTTTATGGGCAGCGCAGTATCGGGCAGTTTAGTGGTATTTGAGAGCGCGCAAATTTTTTCTGGTTTAGTCACGCTCGCGGTGTTTATTTTACCTTTGGGTGCCATTTTACTTAGCTACGATAGCTTTGTTGGTGAGCGGGAATCGGGCACCTTGCTGTTGTTGCTGACTTACCCCTTAGCCCGTTGGCATTTGGTTTGTGGCAAATTACTCGGCCACGCCTATGTGATGGCCACTGCCTGTTTATTGGGATTTGGCTTAACGGCCTTGTTGCTGCTTGTCCTTGGAGCCGAACACGCACGGCTGGCCTTAGTGATTGGCTTTATTCATCTGATGGGTAGCGGAATTTTATTGTCCTTAGTGTTTGTACTCTTAGGTTACTGCGTGAGCCTATGTGTGCGCGAAAAAGCCAAAGCCTTAGGTGTATTACTGCTGCTCTGGTTTGTGTTGGTGTTGGTCTACGATTTGGTACTATTAACAGCCCTCGTCAGTATGGCTGAAGTACTCAATCGTCAACTATTTAACCTATTGATTTTAATCAATCCTACCGATCTTTTCCGGGCTTTAAACTTACTCGCAAACCCTGCCGATACCTTATCGGCAAAGAGTACTCTCGCCCTAATTTCCCAAACGGGTATGGGCTTGCCCTTAATGTATGGTGTATTTGTGTGCTGGTTTACTGTTTTGCTACTGGTTTGTTGCGTTATTTTTAATCGCCAAGAAGTTTAGATACCCCTGCATTAGTTTAAATTTACGCTTAAAAAACAATAGGTAAACTGAGTGTAGAGTCACAGTATTTTATGTTGTTAAAAGGTAAAATAAGCCATCTTGATTTGGTAGCCACAAGTCACGGTTGCTCTCGGGTGAAACTGAGTTTCACTGTGTTTGCCCGTTGTTAGCGCAATCATAGTCTATTGTTTTGGCTTAGTTTTGGGCGCTTAACATGCATAAAATTACTTCATACCTCATGCTAGATGAACAGGCCAAGCTGCTGGTTGACCATGTTCATGGAACCGAGATCGGCCTGACTTTTTCAGAGGCCTCCGTACTCGTGTTGCTGCTGTCATCGCCGAATGCCATTTTTACCAAGGAAGAATTGCTACAAGTAGGCTGGCCAGATCGCGTGGTCGCACCAACCTCTTTGACCCAATGCATCAGCACATTACGTAAAAAATTAGAGCCTTATACCGAGGTACAGCTCAAAACTGTGGCGCGCCGCGGTTATCAATTGCATGTCTCAGAACAGTCCCATGTAAAAATGTTGGCGATTAACGATGCTGATGCTATCCGCGATGCGATTGTGGGTGTCTCTGCTTGGACTAAGGTTGCTGGTATCGTCATGCTGGGGATGATCCTCACCTTGATCTGGTACTGGAGCGATCACCATGCTGTGGTGAAGCATGTCGCGAAATGGAATGCCGATAAATATATCAGCCTGAATATTGGTGGCACCTTAGGTACGGCGCAGGTGTTGTATATCGATGATGAAGAGCATTTACACCCCTCGTGGTGGCAAAAACATTTAGCCCCAGAAGGCAATCATATCGATGGCTTACCTTATTTCAGTGCCTTTGCGTCAACGGATGGTAAAAACTATTCGATGGCAATATGCCCTGCGTTAGATGCCAAGGATTGTACTGGCAAAGGCATCATCAATATCACTTCGATTGATGCTAAACCCGCTGGCCTGAGTATGGCGGAATTTATTCCACTTAGTAAAAAGATGGAAGAGCGGATCCGCTACAACCGCGTAGTCTTACCTGTTGATGATAAAGGGGTTGGGGAGCTACTGGAGCATAACTACCATGCGGATATTTATTTTCCGGTGGCTGGTGAGTTACTGGTTCGCACGGATCTCAGCATGTCGCTGGTGTACGAGGGGCAAAGCCGAGGCAAGTTTTACTCCACCTCATGCATTACCGATCAGGACTGTTTAACTACACCGATTAAGTACACCATTCGGGGCGATTTTGAGCAATATCAAACCCAGATAGGTGATCTCAATGTGGATGTTTTTCATGTCAAAGTATCACAAAAAGAGCTGACCAAACCCGATGAAGTGAGCCACTCGGCAATGCAGTTTTACCGCGCGATTCGTAAGCACGATATTCGCGATGAAGATCTGTTCTATTATCGGGTTTATCAAAATAAGGACACAGCCGTTTGGATCGTCCCGCAAATGGGACAACTGCTGGCGTGGACTCAGTACACCCAAGTCAAACTCTAACTTCGCATGTTATTAAAACAGCCGATAGTCATCGGCTGTTTTGTTTTGGGCTCGTCGCTCAAAAGCGTGTATTAAAGACTTTGCATTAACTTTCTATCATAAAGTGTGAGTTTCTTTTACATCCCACCATATCGCCAGTTACACTGCCAGACCATGCTAGCAAGCATCTAGATTAGCCAAAATACCAAAAATACAAGAATAACAACGGAAGGAGTCTCTTATGTCGGACCGCCTGATCCCCGCCTTATTACTGTCAACAACAGTACTGACGGGATTAACTGCCTGTGGTGATAACACCAAGGAAACCGCCGCTGCCGCCAGCGACAATGCTGCAAAAGTACAAACCAGCGCAGCGCCCGCCGCCAGCCAACCCGCCATGCCGATTGGCATTAACCTCGCGGCCATGTCGCCCAAGGTGAAACCCGGTGATGACTTTTATACCTACGCCAATGGCGAATGGATGAAAACCACTGAGATCCCCGCCGATCGCTCAAGCACGGGCGCCTTTTTAGTGGCTTTCCAAGAGACGGAAAAGCATAAGACCAGCCTGATCGCCGACTTAGTCAAGGCCGAACACGCCGCTGGCAGCGATGATGCGCGCATTGCCGATTTCTACAAGGCGTACACTAACACTGCGGCAATCGATGCGGCGGGCATGAAGCCAATGGAAGCCGATTTAGCCCGTTATCAAGCCATTGCGGATAAACAAGCCTTATCGGCGGCGCTTGGTGCTAACCTGCGCGCCGATGTGGACCCGCTCAATGCCACCGACTTTTTCACTGAAAACCTCTTCGGTATTTTCGTCACCCAAGGTCTGGCGACTCCGGGTGAAGTATTACCTTATTTTCTCCAAGGCGGTTTAGGCTTACCCGAGCGCGAATACTATCTGTCGGACGATCCTAAAATGGTCGAGATCCGCACCGCTTACCGCGCTTATATCGAAACCCTGTTAACCGATGCGGGTATTAGCGATGCTGCTAGCCGTGCAGATCGCATTTTTGCCCTCGAACACAAGATCGCTAGCGCCCACGCCAGCCGTGAAGACAGTGAAGATTTCACTAAGGCATCGGGTGTGTGGAGCCGTGCCGACTTCGACGCTAAAGCCCCAGGTATCGACTGGACTGCCTTTTTAGATGCCGCCCAGCTTGGCAAGCAAGACAGATTTGCCGCCTATCACGCCAGTGCTATTACCAATCTCTCGGCGCTGGTGGCCTCTGAGCCGCTGGATGCGTGGAAAGACTGGTTGGTGTTCCACCATATCAACAGCCACGCCGATGTATTGCCATCGGCTATCGATAACGCTTCCTTTGCCTTTAATGGCACTAAGCTGTCGGGCACGCCAGAGCAGCGCAGCCGTGATAAACGCGCCTTGAGCGCCTTGGATCAATACCTTGGAGATGCCGTGGGCCACGCCTACGCCGAGCATTATTTCCCGGCCTCGGCCAAGGCCGAAGTTAGCACTATGGTGGATAACATCGTCAGTGCCTTTGGTAAGCGGGTCGAAAAACTCGAGTGGATGGACCCTTCAACCAAGCAGGAAGCCTTAGCTAAGGTCGCGACCATCGCCGTTGGCGTGGGTTACCCTGATAAATGGCGCAATTACGATGCCTATGCGGTATCGCCAACCAATGCCTATGCCAATGCTATCAATGGTGAAAAGGTGGAATATGCCCATCAACTCGCCAAAATCGGCAAACCAATGGACAAGGGCGAGTGGTGGATGACGCCGCAAGTGGTTAACGCAGTTAACCTGCCGGTGCAGAATGCGCTTAACTTCCCTGCGGGGATTTTGCAGCCGCCATTCTTCGATGCTAAGGCCGATGCCGCCTATAACTATGGCGCGATTGGTGCTGTGATTGGCCATGAAATCAGCCATAGCTTCGATAATAATGGTGCGGCGTTCGACTCGACGGGCGCAATGCGTAACTGGTGGACACCAGCGGACTTTGCTCAGTTTGCCAAACAAGGTGAGGCACTGGCTAAGCAGTTTGATGCCTATGCGCCATTCCCAGATTTGCATGTAAACGGCAAGCTGACCTTAGGTGAAAACATTGCTGACGTGGCGGGCTTAGCGGCCGCACTCGATGCCTACCATGCCTCGCTTAACGGTAAACCTGCACCGGTTATCGATGGCTTTACCGGCGACCAACGCTTCTTTATCGGCTTCGCGCAAACTTGGGCAACCAAGATGCGTGACGAAGCTTTGCGTGCCCGCGTGGCGACCGATGGTCATGCCCCTGGCATGTACCGCGCGCTGACCGTGCGTAACTTAGACGCTTGGTACACAGCCTTTGATGTGAAGCCCGGCGATAAGCTGTACTTAGCCCCTGAGGATCGCGTCAAGATCTGGTAAGTTCATCGTCTTAAACAGCATCAACTAAGGGGAACATATTGTTCCCCTTATACTTTGCGCTATTCAGCTATTAGAATATTTAGCGGTTCGCTGAAGTCCTGTAAGATGATGCTTGAGTATTTACATTGTGATTAAGGGATGAGGCATGAGTGTAGAAAACCGCTATTTTTACGAGCCGAGTAAGGGACATGGGTTATCGCACGATCCCTTAAATGCCATTATAGCCCCCAGACCCATAGGTTGGATTTCTTCCCGCAATGCGCAGGGGCAACGCAATCTTGCGCCCTATAGTTTTTTTAATTGTTTCAACTACAAACCACCGATCATTGGCTTCGCTAGTACGGGCTGGAAGGACAGTGTTGCTAATATCGTCGAGACAGGGGAGTTTGTGTGGAACCTCACTACCCGCAGCCTCGCCGAGAAAATGAATCAAACCTCCGCCATGTTGCCCCGCGGTGAAGATGAGTTTGCCTTTGCCGGACTGACTCCTAAGGCTGGCACTATCGTTCAAGCCGAGCTGGTGGCCGAAAGCCCAGTAAACTTTGAGTGTAAGCTTTCTCAATGTATTCAATTAACAGCCGCCAATGGTGACAAGATTGATACTTGGCTAGTGCTAGGTGAAGTGGTTGCTGTGCATATCGCCAAGCATTTACTCGATAGTGAAGGGGTATACCAAACCGCCCTCGCCGAACCCGTGCTGCGCGCCGGCGGCCCATCGGCCTACTATGGGATTTCGGAAGAATTAAGGTTTGATTTGCATAGACCTCAGGTGTAAGGGTTGCTCTGGTGCCGCAGGGCTGGGTGTTTTTAAACTTCGTTTGAGTTTTTTAATTTGAGGTATTGGTTTAGCTTTATAGTTTTTAAATCAAAGTCAAAGTCGTGGGGCTTCACCCCACACCCGACCAAGAGGGGATCAACAGCAATTCCCTCTTGGATCTCCCTTGCCGCCCCTAGCGAAGTTACATGCATTGGTTAGTGGCTTCGTGCTTATTCGAAAATCGCTAACGCTTCCGATGGGTCCGCTTTACATCCCTGTAAAGCACTCCAGTTCGGCAGTCCCTGCCTCTCGCTCATAAGCTCGAAAATCACTGATTTTCATTCGCCCCTTCCCCGAAAGCTACGCAGACTTCCTGTCTGCGTTACGCGATTTTCTTCAACGCCCTTCAGCAACTTCGCAGGGGAGGTGAACTTCTGTAGACTCGGTGTATTGTTCATTCCCAAAGAGTTATGCAAATCCTATTTTTTTTCTGTTAGATCCTCTTGCCCCATCCAATCCAGAGGGGATGCCAACTCGACAAAGTCTTTATATTCATCCATACCGATATCTTCGAACTGATTTCTAATATAGAGAAAATTAGCCCACAAAAGAGCAGAGGCTTGGAATGGGTTAATACCTTTAGAGTTAAATTGATGATGTTCTTCGATAAGAGTCTTGCAAGTTTTCTCTAAATCTGTGTCCACTCTTTTCGGACGTTGGTGTGTGTCACTTAGAAACGCAAAGGTAGAACGTATTGTTTTGGAACCAAAGTGAGAAGAGAAAATTTCTTTCAGATATTTAAGTAACTCAAAACAATATGAGCCTGATGTGTAAGGTATGCCCATCGGGTTATAATATGGACCGTATGTAAACTGACGATCCGCATATTGCTGTGGGTCGAAGTTCATTTCAATAAGGCGGTTATGAGAACTTGTTGGTATGTAACTTTCTATCCACTCAGCTAAATAGATAGTTTTAGTACCATCACCTTTCTGGATAACTTTTTCAAACTTGCCATTTACGATTTCTTCAAAAAGTTTATTGTCCTTTTCTTTAATACAAAGCAAAGTCGTCAACATCAATATATCGAGCTTGGAACCTCTGGGCATGTTTGATATGGTCGCCAGTATTCTATCTGTGATTTGAATTGCTGTGCGCGGAGAGGCATTAAAGGCCTCAAGAACAATTGATATATTTTTAAGTGTTATTTTAGCATCACTATTAGGAGGGAATATTTCAATGTTGACTCTCTTTAAATAATCCTCTGAAAGCTTGTTGGCATCGCTGTGTACGTCTAAAAAATTTTCTAAATTAGGTGACTTGAGGCTATAACGACTATTGAAAAAGCGGCCTAGGTAAATTTTGGCGTCAAAACCCTCGCCGTATACCGCTTTAACGGCATGCTGAAGCTGCTCTGTGTCTGTTGCAACGACAAATACAACCCCATCAATATCAAAAATATGTTTAATGGTTTCTAGCATTTCAACAGCATAGCTAGGCCTACAACGGTCTAGTTCATCAATAAAAATGAAAGCGGGATAGCTATTTTGTTTATTGCCTACAACAGCTCCAACCCATTCAGATACACTTTTTTTAAGGCTATCAATCGCTTTGGATTTTGCATCATGTTCATCAATTAGATACTTAACCGCTTCTGAAGCGGCAAAGCTCATATCAATTGGGTTACTATTCGTATCTAATAGATCTTGGCCATTTTCCCCCTTGATGTGACCAATATTTTCATTATCGTCATCTGCATTCATAATTTCGACAGGATCTATGCCGACATATCGCTTAAATAATCCTCGACCAATACCAGGGGCCGCTGCCTTTAATAAGCCGATCAACTTACGAGGAGCTTTGAATACTGGAGAATCTTTATCTTTTCCTGCTTGCTTTCTTAATTGGTCAATAATGGATGAAATGACTGTCATCAAAGGGTCATCTGAGTAGTCCTTTTTCCATGCATCTACATATACGACAGGATAATGCTCTTTTAGGTCTTCGGACCAGCGTTTGAGAAAGTAGGTTTTGCCTGCACCCCACTCAGCATTGAGATTAAGCACATAATTCCGTTTTTTGTCACCATCAGTTCTCTGGTCATCATAACCTTGAGAGGCTAGCAGTTTAGTTAGAAAAGTAGCGTACTTTTCTCTTCCTAGCTTATCTTCTGGAAAGAATTCATCATCAATAATTTTTCCTTGAGTCCAATCCAAGATAACTTGCTTAACCATTTAATTATCCGAGTGTTATTATTTAATAAGTTCGGAGTTTATGACTATTTATAACAGGCCGCAAAATATATTTTTGGGTAGTTGATTGATACTCTTTGATATTAAATTTCGCGCATATATTAAAATGGTTTCGTTCAAAGAAAGATCGGACTGGCACAACTCTTTTGAGATTGAGGGCCAATGCCGAGATCACTGAAGTTCACCTTCCCCTCGGGATGCCGCAGGTACAGGTCCTGCTGTATTTAAAATAACCCTACTGCGAAAAAACGGTATATCTGCAATCTTCTTTAGTGAAATGTTGTATTGGGTGTTTTTTCATATGAAAGATGTTGTGTTAACGCTATGGCACATACCTAGTTTACAGATAAATGCTTGCGCGACTTTCTAATCGCTAAAATCTACGTTATTACTATTCTATCAGTAAGATAAAGTGCTGAACCCGTTTGATAAAGTGAGTTCTGTTGTCACTGTTTGAGTTGTCGATACGGGCTGCCTTGTCGTGTCCACTGTGGAAGGCTGTTGGTTGGAATACTACTTAGGAGAAGGCCCGCTTATCGCGGTGTTCATCCTAAAAACAAATTATTAATCAGTGCAGGAGCAAATATGAAAAAAGTGGTAATGATTGCCATGGCGACGGTCTTACTGGGGATGGGTGGATGCTCGGTAAAGGAAAGGGCGATGAGTGGGTTTCAAGTTGTGCCCTTTGATGCGTTCAAAACGAGTGAAACTAATCCAATCAGCGTATTTATAAGGAGCAGGGTGTAGATCTGCGCCAGTACAATCAAGTGTTGCTCGATCCATTACAATTTATTCGTCAAGAGAATGGCCAGTGGTATCTATTAACGGTTAATGAGCAGAATGAGATTGGCCGTTATTATCATACGAAGTTTAAAAATGAATTGACGAAAAATGGAGTCAAGATTGCGACTGAGTCTGGCCCTGGCGTGATTAGAGTTCAAGCGGCGGTGACAAATTTCGATTTAACTCGACCAGAGCTTAAATTACGCGATTTATTACCGGCGAAGATTGCCATTGATGTGACAAAAGAGGCAATAGGTATGGAGCCTTACTTGCTCAAGGTTGGCAGCATGTCGCAATTGCTTGACTCACAAAGCGGTAAGTTATTAGTACGAGTTTTAGATGCTCGCGAGAGTGAAGACACTACCCAAAAAGATACCCCAATTAGTGCAAGCGAGCTGGAAAAGATGATCGACCAGTGGGCTGCGAGTCGCGCTAAACAGTTAGCTGATAATTTAGGGAAATAAGCGTACAAGTCTATTCCTAGCCATCAGTGATACTTGTCGTTGTTGATCAATTAATATAAGCCCCAGTAAAAACTGGGGTTTATATTTTATCGATAGGATAATACTCGAGCCGTGACAACAAAAAAGCATGCATTGGATAACCTGCCTTTAGTGATGCTCACAGATATTGAGCGTTAGGTTGCTGGGTAAGGCGAGCCAGAGTATTGCAGAGCATAAAACGTCCTTGTTTAATGCTTGTGCAAGGCACTTCAGAGATTAGCAAGTAGTATGAAGGTGTGTTTATGCCTCTTCCTCTATTTTAGGGCGCTGGGCACTGCAACATTGATCCTGTAAAAAATGTACGAGTCCTTGTAATAATTGATAATCGGGTACGCAGTACAATACTCTTCCTTCACGTCGCTGCGAGATAATCCCCGCTGATACTAAGGCGCTAATATGATGCGAGAGTGTAGAACCCGGGATCTGCAACTCTTCTTGTAGTTGCCCCACGGCAACGCCTTCGTAGCCACCCTTTACCAATATCCTGAACAGGGCAAGACGAGTAGGATGTCCGAGTTCTTTCAATACTTTAGCTGCATTTTCAATATTCATATTGATACTGTTGTTTTCGTTCATGCCATCAATTTATTCGATAATACCAGAATTATCTATCTTTAAGCGGCTTCAAAAAGCACTGCTATCCCCAATGAGTATGAACTTTATCTGTTGTTGATACTGTGTTCACACTATATTTCTGCATTTATGGAAATTTAGTGTTGAAAATTGTCGTTATCATAACTATTATTCCAGAATATTCGAAATGTTTTAAGGGTAGAAATGAATCCACAGCTCATCACTATGCTAAAAGAAACGGTAAATATGTTTGCGTTTCTTGCGCTTGAGTTAACCTTGTTATTCCTTGTGATTAGCTATCTCGTTGGTATGCTTCAAGAGTTTGTTACCCCTCAAAAAGTGCAATCCATTTTGAGTTCGCGTAATGGCAAAGGATATTTGGTTGCTGCTTTACTTGGATCTATTACGCCATTTTGCTCTTGCTCAACGATCCCATTCTTAAAAGGTTTACTCAGGGCTCGTGCTGGCTTTGGTCCTATGATGGTGTTTCTATTTGCTAGCCCATTACTAAACCCTATCATTGTGGGATTATTCGTGGTCACTTTCGGTGTGAAAGTCGCGGTATTTTACTTTGTCATGGCAATGGGAGTATCGGTCATTGCGGGCTATACCCTTGAAAAACTAGGATTCGAACGATATGTGCGTAAAGAGGCTTATGGTCAAGAAAATGTAGAGCACTCAAGTTGCTGCGACACAAAAGCAGCACCAGCCTTATCTTTATGCGGTGAAACTACTAAATTAGCGCCGATTGTATCCCTGTGTAGTGATGTAAAGTCTTCATCTAAGATGTTCCTTTATGCTGATGTTAAGCCTACTTCAGCACTATCTTCCTGCTGCGAAACCAAACCAGCACCGTTAGCATCTTCCTGCTGTGGGACAACATCGGCGTCGGCTACTCCTGGTGCTGATATCCCGACTGTACCGCCTAAACTCGATATTGTGAGTCGTTCATTGCGAGTTTGGCGCACCACATGGAAGGACTTTAAGCATGTATTACCCTATCTTTTTGTCGGGGTGTTACTCGGCTCATTTATCTATGGCTTTATTCCCACTGAATTTATCGTGAACTATGCCGGCGAGGCCACTTGGTATGCCATTCCTGTTGCTGCGGTTATTGGCATTCCCCTTTATATTCGTGCCGAAGCCGTCATCCCTCTCACAGCGGCATTAGTTCAAAAAGGTATGGCAATGGGCTCTGTGATGGCATTTATCATCGGCAGTGCTGGCGCGAGTATCACTGAAGTGATTTTGTTAAAAGCGATCTTTAAAAATCAAATGATTGCTGCCTTTCTCGGCGTTATTTTAGGTATGGCTATCGCATCAGGATTTCTTTATGGTTTAGTCTTTTAAATAAAGCCTTCTATCCACATTAAACCTAATACGCTAGTGGTGCGAATGGAGAGGCTTGGGGAGTAACCAAGTCGTAGATATGGACGTTGTTCGATAAGAACTCTCGTTCGTGAGTCGGTTAAAAAAGCGATCAAACCAAAAACAAAACCCCAGTAAAAACTGGGGTTTATTGTTTGAGCCTATGTTGGCAAAGGTTAGCCAGCCAAGCTACAAATCAACGCGTTATTTGATAAACGCGAAGGCATCGCCGTAGAGATGGGCTTCTTCAACACCCATTTCGCGGAAGATTTCGCGGGCGGCACCGACCATATCGAAACGTCCTGCGATATAGATGTCATAGCCATTGAGGCTGATAAAATCCTGTTTGATTTGCGCGAGTAGGTTGGCGGTTTTGCCTTGCCAGTTTGCTGGGGCCTCTTCAATAACGGGCACAAAATGCAACCAAGGGTGAGCGTCGTGCCATGCGCGGGCGATGCTTTCGTAGTACATGGCATCTTGGGTGCGGCAACCCCAATACAGCGTGGTCTCAACCTGTTGGCCAAGGGCGATTTGTTGCTCGACAATACTCTTAATGTACGAGAAGCCTGTGCCACCGGCGATCAATAAACGTGGGCGCTGGCTGTCGTGGCGTAAATGGGCTTCGCCGCCTGGCGCTTCGATGTCGATATGCGTGCTATTACGCAATCTTTCAACCACTTGCATTGGATAGCTTTCGCTGACGGCCGCACCAATATGAAGCTCAATCACTTCGGCATTAGGGGCGGACGCGATAGAGAAGGGACGTTTATCTTTTTCACCCATCACAACACACAGGTATTGTCCCGCTTGAAACTCCAAGGGGGTATCGGGCTTTAACCACACCTGATACACGGCGTCATTAAAGGGGGTTACTTTCTCTATCTTACAACGTATGGTTTTCATCAAACTTCCTTTGCACCTTTTTATTTTGTTAGAGGTGTCGCATTAAGGCCATTCGCGGCCAATTCTCTTGGCTTAAGTGGGTACGTCGTGCTTAAGCTGAATTATAGGGTTGGGCTGTCGTCTATGCCTAACTCATCCCAGATTGAGTCGATCTTTTGCTTAACCTTAGGGTCCATCACAATCGGCGTGCCCCATTCGCGGGTGGTTTCGCCTTCCCACTTATTGGTGGCATCGAGGCCCATTTTAGAGCCGAGGCCTGCAACGGGAGAGGCAAAGTCGAGGTAATCGATAGGGGTATTATCGATCATCACTGTGTCGCGTTTCGGGTCCATACGGGTGGTAATGGCCCAAATCACATCGTTCCAGTCGCGGCAATTCACATCGTCATCGACCACCACAATAAACTTGGTGTACATAAATTGGCGCAGGAAGGACCAAGCGCCCATCATCACCCGTTTCGCATGGCCGGGGTATTGTTTGCGAATCGAGATCACCGCCATCCGGTAAGAACAACCTTCAGGAGGCAGATAAAAATCAATAATTTCAGGATATTGCTTACGTAAAATCGGCACAAACACTTCGTTGAGTGCCACGCCTAACATGGCGGGTTCATCCGGTGGACGGCCAGTGTAGGTGCTGTGGTAAATCGGATCTTTACGGTGGGTAATATGGGTCACAGTAAAGACGGGGAATTTATCCGTCTCGTTGTAGTAACCCGTGTGGTCGCCGTAGGGGCCTTCTTCGGCCATTTCGTCGGGATCGATATAGCCTTCGAGGATAATCTCGCTGCTGGCGGGCACTTCTAAATCGCAGCTTAAGGCTTTGCAGACTTCGGTGCGTTCACCGCGCAGCAATCCCGCAAAGGCGTATTCGCTCATCGCATCAGGTACTGGGGTTACCGCGCCTAAAATAGTCACTGGATCTGAGCCTAAGGCTACAACTACAGGGTAACGCTCACCGGGGAATTGCTCTTTAAAATCAGCAAAATCAAGCGCGCCACCACGGTGGGATAGCCAGCGCATAATGAGTTTATTCTTACCTAGCAATTGTTGGCGATAGATCCCAAGGTTTTGGCGATTCTTACGCGGGCCTTTAGTAATGGTTAAGCCCCAAGTGACCAGCGGCGCGACATCGCCCGGCCAACAATGCTGAATCGGTAACTGGGTTAAATCGACCTCATCACCGGTTTTAACCACTTGCTGACAGGCTGGATTACGCACCGTCTTGGGTGGCATATTCAAGGCTTGCTTGAACATAGGGATTTTTGCAATTGCGTCTTTAAAACCGCGTGGTGGCTCAGGTTCTTTTAAAAACGCTAATAGCTCACCGACTTCGCGCAGTGCTAACGGGTCGTCTTTACCCAGCGCCATGGCGACACGTTTTGGAGTACCAAAGAGGTTAGCCAGCACTGGCATGGAATGATTGGTTGGATTTTCGAACAGAAGTGCAGGGCCTTTGGCACGCAGAACGCGATCGGCGATCTCTGTCATTTCTAAATGAGGATCAACGGGGTAGCTAATGCGTTTGAGTTCGCCATTGGCTTCCAGATGATCGATAAAGCTGCGTAAATCCTTAAAACTCATGTGGAAATAGCCTCTGCAGTGGAAATCCGTGTGGCGCGCACTATAGCATTTTTCTGTTTTAGGGTTAACCTATTCAGTGATCTTCCAGCTTTGGAAGCGTAAAATACTTGTCCTAGGTCGGTGTTTATTTGACCAACGCCCGGTATATCGAGGTTTATATGAGATTCTATTCATTCCTTGCTAAAGATAAATGCCTTAAACATCAATCGGTTTGCTTAAGTAAGCACGCGGAGCCTTGGCATAAAACAGGCTTGGCTTTGTCTTTACTCGGCGCCTTGTTGATCGGTGGTCTTGCCGCGCCAGATTGGGCGATTGCGGGGGATCGAGGCACAAATGATCGCTATAGCGAGAGTTATGGGCGCCAAGATAATCACTATAAAAAGCATCATAAACATAGTGATAGCCATCGTTATTATCGCCCATATTACCGTCCCTATTATCCTTGAGGATTGGGTTTAGGAGTTGGCTTAGCGACGGGCTGGAACCTTGGCTATGGCTGGAATGATGGGATATGGAATGACGACTGGCGTTGGAATCGCGAGCGTTACTGGCATTCGCCTTATTCGGGCATCGGTTTGTCGATCCCGACGGGCTATGATGATACGCCAGTGGCCATTTCTGCGCCTGTGCGTGTTACCACCAGCATGCAATATTCGCCGAGCGAAGGTCGGATGGTGTCGAATATGCCAACCAATAGCGCAACTGTAATGTCGGCGGCCTCAACGGCGAGAGCTTCAACAGTCTCAGCGGAGCCAACTGCCGCAGTTCCCCGGGCGCGGGCGGCACGCAGTGTATCGAGTCTGCCGAGCAATGCCAGAATCGTCCAGCAAGATGGCCGTACCTTATATGAATGGCAAGGCACGCTTTATGCCTTCGATTGGACTAGCCAGACCTATCAAGAACAGTTAGTTAAGTAATCCATTTTTATCAACGCTTCTATAACTGGAGCCCCGAGTGGGCTCCTGTTTTTTTCTTAGCTAGTTGTCGTTTTACAGAATCGCGGAGAAATCGTTTGCAAGCAGTTCAACCCAACTCTCAACCCCCAGCTCAAAGCAGCGCGCTTTGGGTGTTGTTAGCCTTGGCATTAGGCACCTTTGCCCTAGGCACCACAGAATTTGCCGCCATGACCTTAGTGCCTTATATCGCCAGCGATTTAAGCGTCGATGTCGCCCATGTGAGTTATGCCATCAGCGCCTATGCCCTTGGGGTGGTGGTGGGATCGCCCATTATTATGGTGATGGGAGTGAGGATTAAGCGGCGCACGCTGTTAATCGCCTTGGCCGCCATGATGGCGGTTGCTAATGGTTTAAGTGCCTTGGCGCCCAGCTTGAATTGGTTAGTCTTTTTCCGTTTTTTAAGTGGCTTGCCCCATGGTGCATATTTTGGTGTCGCTATGTTACTGGCGGCTTCCTTAGTGCCGCCAGAGATGAAGGCTCGAGCGGTTTCTCGGGTGATTATCGGCTTAACCTTAGCCACTATCGTTGGCGTGCCCTTCGCTACTTGGATGGGGCAAACCGTCGGTTGGCGCTCTGGTATCGGCATAGTGGCGATTATTGCCACCGTTACTGCCGTGATGCTGTATTTTCTCGCCCCGAATGTCGCCGTACCGCAAAATGCCAGCCCGAAAAAAGAGCTGCAAACCCTGAAGAACCGCGAAGTTTGGCTCACGCTCGGCATTGCGGCTATCGGTTTTGGCGGGATTTTCTGTGTGTATACCTATCTGGCCGAGACCTTGATCCAAGTCACCCAGGTCGAGCCCTTTAAAATCCCGGTGATGATGGCGGTCTTTGGGATTGGTGCCACCTTAGGCACTTTAGTCTGTGGCTGGGCGGCGGATAAGTCGGCGCTGGCGGCGGCATTTTGGTCGCTGGTGTTAAGCACCTTAGTATTGGCGCTGTATCCAAGTTTGACGGGATCTTATTGGGCATTAATGCCGATTGTATTCTTTGTGGGTTCGGGGATTGGTCTAGCAACGATAGTGCAGGCACGATTAATGGATGTGGCTCCCGATGGGCAGGCCATGACGGGCGCTTTAGTACAATGTGCCTTTAACCTTGCCAATGCGATTGGCCCTTGGGTTGGCAGCTTAGTGATCTTATCAGGCCAAGGCATCGCCGCGACTGGTTATGCCGCAGCACTTCTATCCCTTGGCGGTTTAGTCATGTGGTGGTTAACCCACAGGGAGAGCCGCCGCGCTGATAATCTTTGTACTGCAAACTGTATTGATTAAGCCGACCATGACGGCGCAGATCCATCTCTGCGCCGCTTTTAAGTAAACTTCTTAACCTCTTTGTATGGTGATATCGGCGATATAACCATGCTCAGTGGCAAGCAGCGCTTGTTTTAGCATGCCTGCGGCCTCATCGGCGGACATAAAGCTTGAGGTGTCTAGACTCGTACCACTGCTTGGCCAAAAGCCGGTATCCATTCCGCCGGGATAAACCGCAATCAACTTCATCGGACTCTGCTTGAGCTCCAAACGCACCGATTCGATAAAGCCACGCACCGCCCACTTGGCGGCGCAGTAGGTCGATTCACCCGCTTTGGCGGCGAGGGCGGCGGTGGACATCACGATCACGACCTTAACTGCTTGCTGTTTATAGCGTTTCACTAATTCACGCACCAGCAGAATCGTTGAAGTAACATTGTTATTCAGCAGCGCTTGGATTTCACTCGTGCCTTGGGTTTCCAGCGCGCCAAAGTAACCACTGCCAGCGCAGTGAATAACCGTGTTGGGGGTATCGGTGAGTCCATCAAATAGCGCTTCGACACTCGCCTCGTCCGCTAAATCGGCACTAATGGCGCTGATGCTTTGGGTCGAAAATGGGCTGAGGGCATTGGCCACGGTATGCAGGCGATTGGCATCGCGCCCCGTCAGTGTAAGTGCTTGGTTATCCTTGGCATACAGGGCGGCTAATGCCGCGCCTAAGCCACTGCTTGCGCCAGTAATCAGTATCATCTTTACCTCTAAATTCTATTTCGAAGTCTAGGTTTCGATCAGAGTGAACAGCGGCTGGTCGAAGGCGACATCGTCCCCGTCTTTCACCCAAATGGCGCCAACTATGCCGTCACGCTCGGCCTCGATGGGATTTTGCATTCGCATGGTTTCGATAATGCAAAGCGTGTCGCCGCGAGCCACCCGTTGACCGATGCGCACCAAGGGCGCCTCGGTTTGGCCTTGCGACGCATGAAAGGTACCGACCATGGGCGATAGCTGCACAAAACCTTCAATCATGGGCAGTGCGTCACGGGCTTTCGCCAGCTTTGGGCTTGATGCAGTGGAAGGCGGAGGATTGTGCGCGCTCTCAGGTGTGCTTGAGGTATGCGGGCTGTAGCGGGTGATGCGAATGGACTCTTCCCCTTCGGTAATCGCGAGTTCCGCAATCCCAGATTCCTGCACTAATTCAATCAGTTTTTTGATCTTCCGAAGGTCAACCGCCATGGCTTGTGGCTCCCAGTGCTCATGCTTATCGCGTTTATGCCTTTAATCTTTTAATCGCCGCCGCGAGGGCAAACTCATAGCCTTGGGCGCCGAAACCACAAATCACTCCAATGGCCTTATCGGAAAAATAGGAATGGTGGCGGAAGGGCTCGCGGGCATGAACATTGGATAAATGCACTTCGTAAAAGGGAATATCCACCCCAAGCAGTGCGTCACGCAGGGCCACACTGGTGTGGGTAAAGGCAGCGGGATTGATAATAATCATCTGCGCATCGGTGGCATGGATAGCGTTGATCAGCTCAAATTCGGCATTCGATTGAATATGCTCAAGTTCAACACCTGCTGCTTGAGCTTGTTCACTCAAAATGGCAACGATATCGGCTAAGGTTTGATGACCGTAAACACTGGGTTCGCGGCGGCCAAGGAGATTCAAATTGGGGCCATTGATGAGCAGAACTTTATGATTCATTACGCTTTCCTTTTACGACATGCCTTAACGGGTTGAATGCCATTAACTTAACCTGTTCGGGCGGATTTTGCATTATGAATGTCGTTACTGTGCAAGCTGGGTTAATCCAGCTTAAGCTGGCGCATGGCTTTAGTGGTGCCACGTTGTTTTTTGGTGTCTAAGCGTTTGGTTTGGCTGCTTTTGGTCGCACGGGTGGGAATGCGTTTTTTGGGCACTTCGGCCACGCTGGCAACTAGGGCGATAAATTGTTCCAAGGCGGTTTGCCGATTCGCCTCTTGGCTGCGGCTCGCCTGACATTTGATAATGATTTTGCCGCTGGCGGTAATCCGATGATCGGCTTTTTGCAGCAGGTGCTGCTGATAAAACTCGGGTAATGACGAGTTTCTGATATCAAAAATCAATTGGGCGGCGGTGGAGACTTTATTGACATTCTGCCCGCCAGCCCCGCTTGAGCGGATAAATTGCCACTCGATTTCATTTTCCGGAAGTTCCACACGGTTTGAGATTTTTATCATGGCAGACTTAGGGTTTTGTCCAATTGCTTTGAGAAGCGAGCAATAACTGCTTATGGCTTTTCAATAGATTTGTTATCATCGGGCGCATTCTTGCAGGGCAGGCGTGGTTGCCCGTTCGCAAAATAGTGTTCTCGTTTCGGAGTGCCTTTATGTTATGCCAAATCCCCGATATTGCTAAGGGTGTTATCAGTCTTTTCGCCAGTGGTCGACTCTCTTCAACCGATTATCGTACCCGCTTACAGCCGGCCATTAAGAGTTACCGCAAGGATTGGGGACAGGTTTGCCTGTATATTGAGGCGGACGTCTTACTTGAAGGTTGGGAATTTGAGTCGCTAACGGGCAGTGGTGAAGTCCAACTTCCTAATTTTGAAGCTTTAGTATTTGTTGGCGGCCCAGATTGGGTGGGTAATGCTGTGCGCTTACTCGGCCCCTTTATGCAGGGCGAAGTGGCTTGGTTCCCCTTGGAGCAGAAAGCCAAAGCCATTGCGTGGATCGCTAAACGTTCAACTTTTTAATGACCCATGGTGGGTATAACTTATAGGGAATTAACTATGTCTTTGTTGAAAACTATGACTGCCAAACCGACCGCTAAATTAGGCGCTATCGCCCTAGTGTTGGCCTTTACCGCAGGCTTAAGTGCCTGTGCGCCAGAGGTAGGTAGTGATGCTTGGTGTAAGCAAATGAAGGAAAAACCTAAAGGTGATTGGACGGCGAACGAAGCGGCCGATTACGCCAAACACTGCGTGTTTAAGTAAGTTTTTCAAGCGAATAGTGTCACAGCTTGACAGATTAATCCTTGCAAGCTGTGAACTTATGCTTAAAATCCCTGTCTTAAGTTTGCACAAGCTATTGCTGAATTATGACTAAATCGTCCAAAGGTGATATTTGATTTCGACCGCTAAGCCATTCTTTAGCCGAATGGTGACCCTACTGATAGCCATTATCGTGCTGCAATTTGCGGGCGCGAATTTGGGTGCCCATCAGTTACATGCGGGCAATGGCGTCGAAGAAGCCGAGAATCATCCCCACCTACAATTTAGTGCTCCTGTGACCACCTTAGCTCAATGTGTGGATTGTGTGTGCCCCAACGAGCAGACTCCCAGATTCAGCACCGAGCCGTTTGGTGAAGCCGCATTCAATGCGGGCGTATCGACTACCAGTGCTAGTAGCCACTCACATTTAGTGCAAACCACTGAAATTCAAAACTTTGACCTTTGCCTTGATTGCCAATGCCATGGCGGTCATGTTGCTTTACTCTCCTATTCCGACAGCCAAACGCTTACGGCCTTTGAAGCGGCCTATGTGCCAACGGATTTAGCCTATTTCCCTCCAGATCAATTACCTAAGTACCGCCCACCCATCGCTTAACTCTCAATATCTGCTTATTTCTGGTTGCGTATCTATTGTTCTGGCGCGCCGCAATAAGCCCTTAATTTATCCCCAAAGCAAAGGTTTTATTAACCTCTAACCTGTTTGGCTCGCGCTAGCGCTTTGAGCTTATTCGACATTTTGCCTCTGGGGAGCATTCGATTGGTATCCGCACGTCGATAGCGTGGGGCCAATCCTATTTAGATATTGTTAGGAATTGCGATGAAGAAAACCATTATCGCCCAGACCTTGTTTGGCCTGTTGAGTACGCTAGTGCTCGTTGGTGGACAGGTGAACTACGCTGTTGCAGCAAGCTCAAGCCTAGACGTCAAAGAGCTAGATGCAGTAGCGCAAGGTGAACTATTAACCCAAGAAACTCAAACCTCGCTGAATCAGTGGTTGCCAGAGTTACTCAAGCAAATTAATCAGTTGCCAGAGGTGCAGGCGCAAATTGCTCGGCAGCAACAGGCTGAGCTGGTGATTGCCGCGGCGGATCGCGCCGTCTATAACCCTGAACTTGGACTCAATTATCAAAACGCCGACACAGATACCTACAGCCTAGGGCTGAGCCAAACCATAGATTGGGGCGATAAGCGTGGCGTAGCAACCCGCCTTGCCCAGCTTGAGGCGCAGATCCTGTTAGCGGATATACAGTTAGAACGCAGTCAGATGTTGGCCGAGCGTCTATTAGCGCTGGCCGAGCAGTCGCAAAGCCACAAGGCGCTTACTTTTGCAGAGCAGCAATTAAGATTTACTCAGGCACAGCTCAATATTGCCGAGCAGCGCTTTGCCGCCGGAGATTTGTCTGATGTTGAGTTGCAACTGCTTAAACTCGAACTGGCAAGCAATACCGCCGACTATGCGCTGGCCGAACAAGCGGCCTTAGTCGCCGAAGGTAAAGTGATTGAGTTACTTGGGGTTGATAAGCTCAAGTTTAGGGAGTTCATCTCTGACATTGGCCAATTTGTGTCGATGATTGCCCCGAAAGCGGAATTACCCGCATTGACCAGTGTCCATCAGCAGGTGTTATTGGCCAAGGCCAATGCCATGAAGGTTAAGGCTGATACAGCGGCGGATCCCACCATCAACCTTGGTCTCGAACGGGAAGGCTCTGACAACAAGTTTGGCGTCGGTGTGGCTATCCCCTTGCAGGTTCGTAATAACTACAGTGAGTTACAGTCGGTTGCAGATAAGGGCATCGCTATCGCAGAGCAGTCCTACTTAGCCCGTGAGCGAGTGCTTACTGCTAAACAGGCGCAATTTAACAATGCCTTACCCCGTTTACTGGCGCGTTACCAAGATTGGCGTGAGCGAGTCGCAGCCTCGGGGAGTAAAGCCGCTAAATCCTTAAGTGAACAGTGGCGCTCGGGCGATGTGAGCACCAGTGAGTATTTACAGAGTCGGCGACAACTTGCGGCCAGTTATTTGGTCGGTTTAAACCTCGAAACGGCAATTTATCAGAGCTGGTTAACCTGGATGGGGGACAGCGGTCAACTGCTTCCCGTGGTTGACACATTCGCCGACAAATCAAGTTCCACTTCTTCCACAAATGCCGTGCCAGCAAAGTAATCGTGAGGTAACACTATGAATTCATTTACTCAAAAATTGTCTTTCCATACTTTGGGCACAGTGTCTGCTGAAGGCTTAAGGTCGTTATTTACTCCTTCTCGTTTAGCTTTGGCCTTGATGCTTGCCTCCTTAACCCTGACGGCTCCCACCTTCGCGGGCGAAGGCCATGATCACGACGCTGAAAAGGTCACAAATCAGGCGGAAAAGAGCACTTCCTCGACGGAAGATGACCATGGTGAGCAGGCACTTACTTTTACACCTGCGCAGCTGGAACTCGCCGGCGTGCGCCTGTTGCCCCTGAGCAGCGACAGCTTAAGTCTTAGCAATCTTAATCTCGATATTCGGGCGACGGCGACCTTAGTGGTTGACCGTGATAGAACCGCGACCTTAGCGCCACAGCTGGATGTGCGGGTGCAGGCGCGCCATGTGGTGCCCGGCCAAGAGGTGAAAAAAGGTGAGCCCTTACTGACCTTAGGCGGTGCAGAAGTCGCCAAGGCGCAGGCGGAATATATCAATGCCGCCGCCGAGTGGAGTCGAGTGCGTCGGATGAGCGAGGGCGCAGTGAGCGTGAGCCGCAGAATGCAGGCGCAGGTCGATGCCGAACTTAAGCGAGCAATTCTGGAGGCGATCAAGATGACGGATGCACAGATCCGTACCTTAGAGTCGACTCCAGAAGCTATCGGTAGCTATCAACTTTTAGCGCCTATCGATGGCCGTGTGCAGCAGGATATTGCCATGCTAGGCCAAGTGTTCACCGCTGGCACACCATTAATGCAGTTAACCGATGAGTCGCACCTTTGGGTGGAAGCGCAATTAACCCCGGCGCAGGCGGCTAATGTGAATGTCGGCGGCCCGGCGTTGGTGCAAGTGGGGGACAAAACGCTGGCGGGCAAGATTATTGGCCGTTCCCATGAGCTGGATAGCGTGACACGTACTGAGCAAGTGTTAGTCAGTATGCCTAATCCTGATCATGTGTTGCACGCTGGGCAATTTGCCGAGCTGTACTTTGCCGATGCCTCTCAAAACATGGCTGCGGCGAGTAGCGGGTCAGGTATTTCATCGGGAATTGTATTACCCGATGCAGCGTTAACCCGTAGCAGTGATGGCGATTGGCAGATTTTTATTCAGGATGAGGATGGTTTTGAAGCCATTGAGGTGGAGCTGGTGCAGCGTCAGCGCGGCTTGAGTTTAGTGCGCGGCAGTGAGCTGGATAAAGCACGGCAGGCACAATTAAAGGTGGTAGTTGCAGGGGCATTTTTCTTGGCATCGGAGCAGGCGAAAGCTGGTTTTGATATTCATGCCCACTAATCGCGATGCCTATCACTGTGCCTATGATTCTCGCTTAAGGAATTCTTATGTTGCAAAAAGCAATCGAAGCCGCGATTAAAAATCGGCTATTAGTGGTGTTGGCGCTGCTGGCGGCGGTCGCTGCCAGTGTGGCCATGTTGCCCAAGTTGAATCTCGATGCCTTTCCCGATGTCACCAACGTACAGGTGACCATCAATACCGAGGCTGAAGGTTTGGCTGCTGAAGAGGTAGAAAAACTCATCAGTTATCCGGTCGAATCGGCCATGTATGCTTTGCCAGCGGTGACTGAAGTGCGTTCGTTATCGCGCACTGGCTTGTCCATTGTGACGGTCGTCTTTGCTGAGGGCACGGATATTTACTTTGCCCGACAGCAAGTGTTTGAGCAGTTACAGGCGGCGCGGGAGATGATTCCAAGCGGGGTGGGTGTGCCAGAAATTGGCCCTAACACCTCTGGATTGGGGCAGATTTATCAATATATTTTGCGGGCAGATCCAAGTGCAGGCATCAATGCCGCCGAGCTGCGTAGTCTTAACGACTACCTCGTCAAACTTATCTTGATGCCCGTTGGCGGCGTGACCGATGTGTTATCTTTTGGCGGCGAAGTTCGCCAATATCAAGTGCAGGTCGACCCTAATAAGTTGCGTGCTTATGGCTTGTCGATGGCGCAGGTGAGTGAGGCGCTCGAAAGCAATAACCGTAATGCTGGTGGCTGGTTTATGGACCAAGGCCAAGAGCAATTAGTGGTGCGGGGTTATGGTATGTTGCCCGCCGGAGAGGCAGGGCTTGCCTCGATTGCTCAAATTCCACTCACTGAAGTACGTGGCACGCCTGTGCGAGTGGGGGATATTGCAAAGGTCGATTTTGGTAGTGAGATCCGTGTAGGTTCAGTGACTATGACGCGCCGTGATGAGGCGGGGCAGGCGCAAGCCTTGGGCGAAGTGGTCGCTGGCGTAGTGCTTAAGCGCATGGGCGCTAACACTAAGGCGACGATTGATGATATCGATGCGCGGATTAATCTGATTGAGCAGGCGCTGCCGAAGGGCGTGTCCTTTGAGGTGTTTTACGATCAAGCGGATTTAGTGGATAAGGCCGTTACCACAGTGCGCGATGCGCTGCTGATGGCTTTTGTGTTTATCGTGGTGATCTTAGCGCTGTTCCTTGTGAATATCCGCGCCACCCTGTTGGTGTTGCTGTCTATCCCTGTATCCATCGGTTTGGCGCTGATGGTGATGTCCTATTACGGACTGTCGGCCAACTTGATGTCCCTTGGTGGTTTGGCGGTAGCCATTGGTATGTTGGTCGATGGCTCAGTGGTGATGGTTGAGAATATTTTCAAACATTTAACCCAACCGGATCGCCGTCATTTAGCTGAGGCAAGGGCGCGTGCCGATGGTGAAACTGACCCGTACCATGGTGATGAGGATGGGGGTGTTAACGCTGATGATGACGAACATCAGGGGAATATGGCCGTGCGCATTATGCTGGCAGCGAAAGAAGTGTGCAGTCCTATCTTCTTCGCGACCGCCATCATCATTGTGGTGTTTGCGCCGCTATTTGCGCTGGAAGGAGTTGAGGGCAAGCTGTTCCAACCTATGGCCGTCAGCATTATTTTGGCGATGATTTCCGCCTTGCTGGTGGCATTAATTGCGGTGCCAGCCTTAGCGGTATATCTGTTTAAACGTGGAGTTGTGCTGAAAGAAAGTGTGATCTTAAGGCCGCTGGATAGTGCATATCGCAAACTGCTCAGTGCAACGCTAGCGCGTCCTAAAATGGTGGTACTCAGTGCGGCGCTGATGTTTGTCATGAGCATGACATTGCTGCCTAGACTCGGCACCGAGTTTGTGCCCGAGTTAGAGGAAGGCACGATTAACCTGAGGGTAACGTTAGCACCCACCGCCAGCCTTGGCACCTCTTTGGATGTCGCACCTAAGCTTGAGGCTTTGCTGCTGGAATTCCCCGAGGTGGAGTATGCCTTAAGCCGAATCGGTGCGCCCGAATTAGGCGGCGATCCTGAGCCTGTCAGCAATATTGAAGTCTATATCGGCCTAAAACCCATCGAAGAATGGCAATCGGCCAGTTCGCGTTTGGAGTTGCAACGGCTGATGGAGGAAAAGCTCAGTGTCTTCCCTGGGCTGCTACTCACCTTCTCACAACCGATTGCGACTCGGGTCGATGAGCTGCTTTCGGGGGTTAAGGCGCAGTTAGCGATTAAACTCTTTGGCCCCGATTTAGAAGTCTTATCTGAAAAAGGCCAAGTGCTGACCGATCTGGTGGCGAAAATCCCTGGTGCTGTGGATGTGTCCCTCGAACAGGTGAGTGGTGAGGCGCAGCTGGTAGTGCGGCCTGACCGTTCGCAGCTTGCCCGTTATGGCATCAGTGTTGATCAGGTGATGACACTCGTCAGCCAAGGTATTGGTGGCGCCAGCGCTGGCCAAGTCATCGACGGTAACGCCAGATACGACATTAATTTACGCCTTGCCGCCGAGTTTCGCAGCAGTCCAGATGTGATTAAGGATTTACTCCTTAGCGGCAGCAATGGTGCCACAGTGCGTTTAGGTGAGGTGGCCAGCGTTGAGGTGGAAATGGCGCCGCCGAATATTCGCCGTGACGATGTGCAGCGCCGCGTGGTAGTGCAAGCGAACGTGGCGGGGCGAGACATGGGCTCTGTGGTAAATGATATTTACGCGCTGGTGCCAAAGGCCGATCTACCTGCTGGATATACTGTGATTGTGGGTGGTCAGTATGAGAATCAGCAGCGGGCACAGCAAAAGCTGATGTTGGTAGTGCCAGTCTCAATCGCCTTGATTGCCTTGCTGTTGTACTTCTCCTTCGGCGCGGTTAAGCAGGTATTACTGATTATGGCGAACGTGCCGTTAGCACTCATCGGCGGTATTGTGGCGTTGTTTGTTAGTGGTACTTATCTGTCGGTGCCAAGCTCCATTGGCTTTATCACGCTGTTTGGGGTGGCGGTGCTCAACGGAGTGGTATTAGTGGATTCGATAAACCAACGCAGGCAGAGCGGCGAGTCGCTCTATGAATCGGTTTATGAAGGCACTGTGGGCCGCTTACGACCAGTATTGATGACGGCATTAACCTCTGCCTTAGGGTTAATTCCGATCTTAGTGTCATCGGGTGTGGGCAGTGAAATCCAAAAGCCGCTAGCGGTGGTGATCATTGGCGGTTTGTTTAGCTCAACGGCGTTGACCTTATTGGTATTACCGACCTTATACCGCTGGTTATATCGACACGATAAATTGCTTGACTAGTTGGGGCTGAGTCTTGGCATGATTTTGTGGTAAGTCTCAATGTTAAAGTTTAAAAATCAGCGAGCTATAGTGTGTGATATAGGCTAGGCTTAGCGCTGGTATTAAGGATAAGTATCTCTGGAGAGAGTATGATCGCAGTCATTTTTGAAGTCGTTCCCACGAAAGAAGGAAAGGAAGAGTATCTGCATGTGGCCGCTGAAATGCGCCAGTATTTAGAAGGCCGCAAGGGATTAATTTCGATTGAACGTTTTCAGAGCTTAACCGACGATGGTAAGGTGCTGAGCTTATCGTTTTGGGATGATATGGCCTCTATTACCCAATGGCGTAATCAAATGGCCCACAGCATTGCCGAGCAGACTGGCATAGTTCCTTGTTTGTTTAACGCTTATCGCATCCGTGTCGCCGAAGTGGTGCAAGATTATAGCGAAACCGTGCACGAAGCCGCAGAGTAATCGATACCTGACAGGTTAAAAACAAAACCCATCGAAATCGATGGGTTTTTTATGTTCAATACTCTGCCTAAGTGACTTTTGAGGCTTATTTTTCCTGTTGAGCTTTAAGCAGATCGCGGATCTCAGACAGTAGTTCTTGATCTTTGGTTGGTGCGGGCGGAGCAGAAGGCGCTTCTTCTTGTTTACGTTTTAAGCTGTTAATGGCTTTTAAGCCCATAAAAATCGCGAAGGCGATAATGGTAAAGTCGATAACGGTTTGGATGAATTTACCGTAAGCGATGACGACCGCAGGTGCATCACCTTGGGCAGCGAGGAGCACAACGCTCAGATCACTAAAATTCACCCCCCCTAAAATGATCCCAATCGGCGGCATAATGATGTCGGCCACAAAGGATGAGACTATCTTGCCAAAAGCGGCACCGATGATTATACCCACCGCCATATCGATTACATTGCCACGGGACGCAAAAGCCTTGAACTCTTTAAGTAAGCTCATTAGGTTTCCTCCGAAAATATGATTAAATGTTAAATTTTATTATATTAACTGTATCAGGAAAACCTTAGGGTCTTTTGCTGCCTGTTACCTTGCCAAGCTTATAGGGGCTTAAGGATTAAGGCAATTCTGAGATTAAGGATTTATTCTGTACTGGCAGATTTCACACTCTCAAGGTTACAGTTGTTAATTTGGGTGTGAATGGGTCTATTTTTGCTGACCGATAAATTCTGGCACTTCTAATACTTGTGATCCCCAGCGTTTAAACAAAGAGGCGTAGATAAACTCGATAAAAACGCGGTATTTGCGCGGCAGATAGGCTCGCTTGGGATAGCTGAGTACCACCTTGGTTTGCACCATAGGATAATCGTCAAGGAGTCGCACTAAATAGCCTTTCTCTATCGCCTCTTGGGCAATAATCGACGGCACGGCCGTAATGCCAAGCCCTGCAATGGCAGCTTCGCGGGCAATGGTGACATTATTCACTGTTAATTGCGTGACGGGCTCAATGACTACCCAAGTTTTACCATCAAATAGCTTCCATGCCCCTTCAATATGGGCCGACTGTAAACGAATCGCTTTATGTTTAGCCAAATCCTGTGGCACTTTGGGCGTGCCATGTTCGGCCAAATATTTAGGGCTGGCCATTAAGGATTTATAGGCGTTAACTAAGGAATAACTTTGTAGGCGGGTATCACTCGAGTCAGCGATTTGGAATAGCAGATCCACACCTTCTTCTATCACATCCACTTTACGGTTAGTGAGCTCGGCTTCTATGGTGATATCGGGATAAAGGGTTAAAAACTGGGCGAAGATCGGCCCAAGAAACAGTTGACCTAATTCAATAGGGCATACGATTCTTAGGTTACCTTTGATTAATTGCTGGTGGGCACTGAGCTGATTTTCGGCGCTTTGAAGATCACTTAAGATCTTATTGATTCGATTGTAATAACTCGAACCCGCTTCTGTGAGTTTGAGTGCGCGAGTCGTTCGGAATAATAGCTGAGTACCCGTATCGGCTTCTAGTTCGGCAATTTTGCGACTGACTGTTGCCTTAGTGAGTCCGAGGGCTTTAGCTGCCCCAGTAAAACTACCTTGCTCTACCACTTGAGCAAATATTTGCACCCGATTGAGATCCATGATTGTTACACCTGTGAAACAGTGGGTTGATTTTTAACTACCTAATAAACTTGATGAGACAGTAGTACACTAGTACTCACTAATCAAGGAGTCATTCATGTCCAAAAGTAAGCTTATTATCGCCGTTCCACTTTTACTCGCCGCCGCTGCGGGTGGCGGCTATTACTGGTGGACGCAAGTACGTTTTATCGAAACCACTGATAATGCTTATGTTGAGGCCGATATCTCCCATGTGAGCGTAAAAGTACCAGGTTATGTGGTGTTATCCGATGTGACCGATAACCAGCATGTGCGTAAGGGCGAGTTATTGGCGCAACTTGAAGATAACCAGTTTAGCGCCAAAGTCAGCCAAGCTGAGGCTGCACTTGCCAGTGCCAAAGCCGATCTACAAACCTTAGCCGCTAAGGTGGATCTGCAACATGCGCTGATCAGCCAAGCGAGTGCGGGTGTGGTGGCGGCGCAGGCTGATAAAATTCGTGCCGAGCAACAATTAAGCCGAGCGAAAAAGTTAAAAGTCAGCAATTACAGCTCACAGGACGATGTCGACCAATTACAGGCGGGTTTTGATTCTGCTGCTGCGCGCCTCGATGAAGCCAAGGCGCTGTTAGTGGCTAAAGAACGTGAGCTTGCTGTGTTTAATGCTCAGCTTAATCAAGCCAGCTCTGTGGTTGAGCAGTCGAATGCGGCATTGGAGCTAGCTAACATTCAGCTCAATGATACCCGTGTGACCGCGCCCTTCTCTGGGGTGATTGGTAAACGCGGCGCGATGGTGGGGCAGTATGTGCAGCCCGGCCAAGCACTCTTTAGTTTGGTTCCGGACGGGGCTGTGTGGATCTCGGCGAACTTTAAAGAAACCCAAATCCAACATATGCAACCCGGGCAGTCGGTGCAGGTCAGTCTCGATGCGTTTCCCGACAAAACCTTTACAGGTGTAATCGATAGTCTGTCGCCAGCGTCCGGAGCCAAATTTAGTCTGCTGCCCGCCGAAAATGCCACGGGTAACTTCACCAAAATCGTGCAGCGTATTCCAGTGCGGATCCGTTTAGAGCTCTCAGAAGAAGAGGCGCGAGTGGTCCCCGGGTTAAGTGCGGTGGTGAAGGTCGATACTGCGTCGCATCCGACGACAACTATCGCTGCAAACGTCGGTCGCTAAGTAGGTCGTTAACATGAGCACAATTGCTGCTGCACCTGAGGCTATCGCCGCGGGGGCTACGCCGAGCGAATATGAGCGCGGTAGTCGCCGTTCGTGGATTGCCGTTTTTGGTGGTTTGATTGGCGCCTTTATGGCGATCCTCGATATTCAAATCACCAATGCCTCGATGAAGGAAATCCAAGGCAGCCTTGGGGCAACGCTTGAGGAAGGCAGCTGGATTTCAACGGCTTATCTGGTTGCCGAGATGATTGCGATTCCGCTCTCGGGCTGGTTAAGCACAGGGCTCTCGGTCAGGCGTTATCTGCTGTGGACCACAGCTGCCTTTATCTTTGCTTCTATCCTGTGTTCGATTTCGTGGAACCTCGAGGCCATGATCGCCTTTCGGGCGTTGCAGGGCTTCTTTGGTGGCGCGTTGATCCCGCTGGCCTTTCGGCTGATCTTAGAATTTTTACCCGAGAATAACCGTGCCGTGGGGATGGCGCTCTTTGGTGTGACAGCCACGTTTGCGCCCTCGATTGGCCCAACCTTAGGTGGTTGGTTAACTGAGCATTTTAGTTGGCATTACCTGTTTTATATCAACGTACCGCCCGGATTGCTGGTGATGGCGATGTTGGCCTATGGTCTCGAGAAACGGCCTGTGGTGTGGGATAAACTGAAAAATGCCGATTTAGCGGGCATTGTCACTATGGCGCTGGGCATGGGTTGTCTCGAGGTTGTGCTTGAGGAGGGCAACCGTAAGGATTGGTTTGGCTCGGATTTGATCCGCAATCTCGCCATCATTGCCGCGGTGAATTTAGTGCTGTTTGTGTGGATCCAGCTCAACCGTAAAGATCCTTTAGTGAATTTACGCTTACTCGGTAAACGTGATTTTGTGCTTTCAACCGTGGCGTATTTTTTACTGGGGATGGCGCTCTTTGGCGCGATCTATTTGATCCCACTTTATTTGTCTCAAGTGCATGATTACACACCACTGGAAATTGGTGAGGTGATTATGTGGATGGGCTTTCCACAGCTGTTGGTATTACCCTTAGTGCCACGTTTAATGCAACGATTCGACGGACGTTACTTAGCCGCCTTCGGCTTTTTTATGTTTGCCCTAAGTTATTACATGAATAGCCAAATGACCGCCGATTACGCTGGGCAGCAGATGATTGCCTCCCAAGTGGTACGCGCCTTAGGCCAGCCGTTTATTTTAGTGCCTATCGGAATGCTCGCGACTGCGCATTTAAAACCCCATGAAAACCCATCAGCTTCGACCGTACTGAACGTGATGCGTAACTTAGGTGGGGCCTTTGGTATCGCGTTGGTGGCGACCTTAACCGATAACTTGGCTCGCAGCCATTTGGCCCATGTGAAGGAATCTTTGCCAGCGGTCAGCACGCAGGCGCAGGACTATTTGAATCAGAGTGCCAGTATGTTGCAACAGGGTGGCTCGGATCCCTATACCGCCTCCATGCAGGCCAAGGCATTGTTAGGGCAAACCATGAGTCAGCAGGCCTATATTCAAGCCTATAACGATGTGTTTTTGATTATGGGGGCCCTGTTGTTAATTGCCGTGGTGGCTGTACTGCTTATCCGTAAACCACAAGGCCCAGTCGCCCACGATGCGGTGATCGAATAACACTGAGTCAGTTTTCGCAATGCGTAACCCTTGCGTCTTAATTCCCCCCAGAATTAAGGGCGCTTTTTTATGCGCTGAGCTGTGATAGACTCGAGCTCTTTTCCTGTTGTACGCAGAGCCTTTTTATGTCTATACAAGATTCAGTTGAGTGGCACATTCTTAAATTTAATCAATTAACTGCCAACACCTTATATGAAATCCTTAAACTGCGAGTCGATGTGTTTGTGGTCGAGCAGGCCTGTGCTTATCCAGAGCTTGATGATAAAGATAGACACCCTGAAACCCAGCATTTAATCGGCCTATCACCTGCGGGCGAGTTACTCACCTATGCCCGTATTTTGCCTCCGGGGCTGAGTTATCCCGAGGCCAGCATTGGCCGAGTGGTGGTGTCACCTGCTGGACGAGGTAAAGGATTGGCAATGCCGTTGATGCAGCGGGCGATCAAATCTGCACTCAGTACTTGGCCCAAGGCGGGGATCCAAATTGGTGCTCAGGATTATCTGAAAAGCTTCTACCAAAAACTCGGGTTTAACATCTGTTCTGAAATGTATTTGGAAGATGGCATTCCTCATATCGACATGCGCTACCAGCCTAAGTAATCTAGTTTTAACTAGCTGAATTTACATCTTATTAAGGAAATCAAATGACTACTGTTGCGGACTATAAAATCAATCAACAACAACTCGTTTGCGTCGCGAGCTTTTTAGCTAAGGAAGGCAAAACCGAGGCCTTGATTGCGGCGCTCGCCTCGCTGATCCCCGATACACGCCGTGAAGCCGGTTGTATTCGGTATGAGCTCAACGTCAGCCGTGATGAACCGCGCCGCGTGACCTTTGTGGAGAAGTTTGTTGATATTACTGCCTTCGATGAGCACTGCGCTAAAGAGGCTATTCAACATTATTTCCACCAAGTGATGCCTGAGTTGGTTGAGTCGTTCCAAGTCGAAACCTATCATCAGGTCATCGTCTAAGTGTTTTACCGTGTTATCGCTTAATAAACCTTATGTCGTCAGTAGAATGTATTAATTTACATTGTCTTTGCAGTTTATAGCATTGTATCAGGAGATTTTATTGGTTAGCTTACTGTCTTCGCTATTCAATGCCGCAACAAAATGTTAAAAACCAATTAACTCACGGATGTATACAATGCTAAAAACATGGACACTGAGCCTTATTCCCCTCGTATTTCTCGGTTTGAGCGGTTGTGCATCGACAAATGCTGATACTAACTCTAACTCGAAAGTTACAAATACTGCTGAAAAGAAAGCTGCCAAGGAGTGTGACAAAGTTGCATCTATTGGCTCCAATATTGGACGTTGCAAAAAATAACATCCTGAAGCTTTGGGTTATAAGCATTCTCAATTCAGCTAAATCTGCAATCAATTAGATCAAATTTGTGCGACTGTCTGGTTTGCCATCAGCAGCTACTGATTGACTCCTAAAACACCTGATGAACCCATCGGGTGTTTTTATTTAAAGGTATTATGCGGCGGTTAATCGCTCAAAGGGAATGGCAAAATCTGACGCATCAATTAGCTTTGTTTTTTAAATCAATTATTTAATTTTTTGCATGTTTGATGTTTAAGAGTATGCTGCAGAGAACTGAGCTTAACATATTAGATAATACTGATATTGAGTTGATTCAATCAGTCGTCAAGAGTTGTAATGAAAGAATTTGGCATTACAGTAAGTCGGCTTATCAAACTGTAATGCCAAAATTTATCGTGGGCAGACTAAGCGTTATTTTGCCGCTTGATGTATCTCAATTCGATTTCTTTCAAACGACGATTAAAGTCTTCTAAATGTGCCAACATGGCGGCTTTGGCTTCATCTTTTTCGATAACGGCTTGAACGATAATATCGTGTAAGCCCAAGGGATGGATTTCATCCGTTGGTGGCTCAAACTTTATTGTTTGATTTTTAAGTAAAATCAATAGTGATTTTACAATTGCCTCTAAGAAACGGTTGCCTGACATTTCTGCTAATAAATAATGCACTTCAGAGCGTAAAGCGACAGTCTCGGGATAAGCGTACGAGTCATTTTCATGTCGCAATGCTTCATGCAGCGCAATTGCTTGTGCTGGTGTGCAATTTTTAGCTGCCATTCTGGTGACTTGAGGCTCAATCAAAATGCGCGCTTGGCATAATTCGGGGAGTGATAACTTTCCCATCATAAACATGTCATGGCAGGCATCACTTAAACGCTCAAATGTCAGATGTTTAACAAATGCACCACCCATTGCACCTTGGCGAATTTCTACCAAGCCGCTCGCTTCAAGGCTCTTAATGGCTTCCCTGACAACGGTTCGACTCACTTGGAATAATTCTATGAGCTCGCGTTCGGATGGTAGTTTATCACCAGCTTTATAATCGCCACCTAAAATAGCATTTTTTAGCTGTTGTCCAACTTCACTAGATGCTTTTATCTGCTTAATTGGCTTGAAGTTATGCACTAGTTTGCCCTCAATATGCTTAGTTCTGCCATCTTAACATAAAAGTACTTTTGAGGCAGAAAATGTACTCTCGCTTTTCCTATATTAGTGATTAAAAAACATTCATTTTTGTTGATCGAAGTAACATCTCTATAAATTTCGCAACTAGTTTCTCATATTTGTTCAGTCTTCATTGTTAATTAAGGTTATACGTCATACATTTCTCCAAAGTGGTTTGGAGTCTGTTTCTTAACCAGTATAGGCATGGCAAACATGTCAACTAATAACAGGAAGATGATGATGAAAATGAAAAGCCTATCTTTTTTTGTGCTGTCGGCACTTTCTGTATCTGCGTTCGCAGATACAACGATTGATAAAATGTTTAGCGATGGAACGGTTAAAGGTGAATTGCGGTTATTTGATTTTACGCGTGATTATGATGGCGCAACGAATAAAAAACATGATACGTCATTAGGTGGGCTGTTTTATTATAATACCGCTAAAGTTAACGGTATTAGTTTTGGTACTAGCTTTGCCTCTGCTAATCCAATTTGGACTAATGATTCTGATAGTGTTTATGGTTTAGTGGCTCGAGATAAAAATGGCGACCATGATAGTGTCAATCGATTGCAAGAATATTTTATTCAAGGTGATTGGTGGAATACTAAATTTAAACTTGGAGCTCAAGAATTAAGAACTCCGATGATGAATCCTCACGATATTAGAGCCATTCCAAGAACCTTTCGTGGTTTTTCTGTTGAAAATAATAGCGTAAATAATCTCACTCTTTCCGCATTGTATATTACGGACTCAATGGGATGGTCTGATAACAGCTTCATATCGGTTAAAGAAGCTGTACAAAGTGAGCTAGCGAGAGCGGGTGTGATTACTGAGGTGGCAGATAACCCTGTTTATGCTCTGGGTGCTAAATATCAGTTACCTTTCGAGGCGGTCAAAACCGAGGTTAATCTTTGGCATTACCGCATGGAAGATGTTTTTAATCAAACCTATGCAAAAGTAAAATTTTCCACTGACATCAGTGCGGTTAATTTTTATCTCACTCCATCTTACTTAACTCAGAAAGCAACGGGTGATGAAACTGGCGGCCCACTAGACACATATCAATATGGTTTCCATCTCGGTGCCAAGTTTGCTGGTGCTGATATCACTTATCTATATGCTAAAACTGGTGATGACACTGTGCTCACTCCATGGGGAGATGAAAAAGTGGTTATTCAACAGGTATATCAATCTGCGCGTGCTGATGAAGAAGTCAATGCATTAAAACTAGCCTATGATTTTGAGAAACTCGGCCTTAATGGATTAGAGGCCTATGCATATTATGGTCAATATGATGTGCCAGAAAATGCTGGTAGTGATTTTAGCGAAATCAACTATTCAATTAGTTATAAATTCTCTGGAGCACTTTCCGGTTTAGGGTTAAAAGCTCGTTATGCCACTATTGATTTTGATCAAGGTGAGAATTTCAATGATGTTCGGTTCTATATTAACTATAAATTTACTTTAGGTCATTAGTACTGAAAACTGCTCCCCTGCAACTTTTTAAGGGTATACCATTTTTTTTTTTGGTATACCTATTTTTTCTTGTGAAATAAATTTTAAATTACTTTTAAATTAGATAATTGAAATTAGAGTATTTATCTATTAAATGGTGAGTTTGAAAATAGTCTGAAGTTGCTTATTAAATAAGGTTAGTTTTTCCATAAATTTAATATTTTGTGAAGTACTGCAAAGATGTTGCTAATACCTCTTTTTATGTATTGTCATATGTCATACATTTAATTGTCGATTGATTGGGTGTTCTTAAGTCAACGCAGCGGTTTTAGCTTCTAAATACACGTAAAAAATCTGGGCACGAATAGACCCAGCACCATTGTGAGTGCAATACCACTCGCAATGAGGGCAAAGGAGTATCAAATGAGTAATAAATCGAAAGAAATTGATCAATACACAGCGAGTGTGCTTCAAAACGGGATCTCTCGAAGAAGTTTTCTGACTCGAGCGGCAATGGGCAGTGGTGGTTTAGCTTTTGCCTCTTTAGGAATGGGGTCTGCCAGTGCTGCACCACTGCAAGTGGGTGCCGAATGTGCCGAGATTGGCGGTGCAACCTTAAGTTTTTTACCTAAACCTAAACCGATCGCAGATAAAGATATCGCAACGACTCAAACCTTTGACGTTGTTGTTGTCGGTGCCGGAGCTTCCGGTGTTCCTGCGGCATTATCTGCCAGAGAAAACGGCGCCACAGTTGCCTGTTTACAAAAACAAGCCATTCCTGTTTCACAGGGAAACACTGGTTCTGGCATCGATCTTAAAAATAGTGATAAAGCAGCTATTGAGGCGTTAGTAAGCCGTTTGATGGCTGATAATGCTCACCGCTCGCATCCTGGTTTATTAAGACAATGGGCTTACAACTCCGGTGAAGCTGTCACTTGGGTGATTGATCGAATGAAACAAAGTGGTGGCCAAGTGGTCGATCAGGGTACCAAGGTACAACATGGTATTCGAGGTATTGCGGACCAATCTGATCGTTTAAATTTTGTGACCTCATTCTGTGGCCCTAAACCCTACACAACCGGTGATGGTATTCGTGCACTGGCAAAAACAGCGGAAAAGGCAGGTGTAAAATTCTTCTTTAACACTCCTGCACAACAACTGATCCAAGACGAATCAGGCAAAGTGATCGGTGTTATTGCTCAAACTCGTGATGGTAAGTACCACAAATACATGGCGAAGAAAGGGGTCATCCTGTCTTCTGGTGATTACCAAAATAACAAGGCCATGTGTGATTTCTTTATTCCAGATTTGAAAAACTTTGAACGCAAACAAATGGACCGTACCGGTGATGGTTTTGCCATGGCGTATTGGGCCGGTGGGGTTATTGAACCTGTTGGTCATACCAAAATGTTGCATGACTTCGACGCGGGCCCTGCTTCAATGTGCGATATGCCTTTCTTAGCCGTTAACCGTAAAGGCGAACGCTTCGTTAATGAAACAGTTGAAATGTCATTAATGAATAACTACCTGAAGGATGAGTATAACGCGGGACATTACTCCCAGGTATTTGATTCGGATTACATGACACAAGCGAAGGATTGGCCAGGTCATCTTTATTCTCCAGAGGAGCTTAAGGTTTATATGCCTGAAGTGCCCGGCGAGAAAAAAGGTGTATTCCCTTCTTTGACCAATACCTACGCTGCCAACACCTTAGAAGAATTAGCTGTGAAGCTGGAATGTGATCCCAAAACCTTTGTCGCAAGCGTGAATCGTTACAACGAATTGTGCAAAAAAGGTAAAGACGAAGATTTTGGTAAACCAGCCAGCAAAATGGTTCCAGTGCTTAAACCGCCGTTTTACGGCATTCATCGTCGTATGAGAATTTCAACCTTATGTTCAGGAATTCTGGTGAACGAAAATCATCAAGTACTGGATGCGGATGGTAAAGAAATTCCTGGCCTGTTTATTGTCGGCAACTTGGGTGCGGGCTTCTATGGTGGTGTTGATTACCCATTAACAGTATTCGGTCTGTCTCTGGGACGTTGCTACACCTTTGGCTACTTAGCGGGCAAATACGTCGCGAAACTTTAAACGCCAAATTATCAATAGCGGCTGCTTTTAGTTGGCATCCAGTGACATGAATGATGGAATTTAAAAATGAAAAATCTCACAATTATTTTGGCTCTTGTCTTGGGCATTTTCGCAGCAAGTGCGATAGCAAAAGACAATGTTCTACTCGATCAAACCCATGCTGCAAAAGGGATTAAATGTAACAGTTGCCATGGAACAGGAGAGCGTCAAGCTGTGCCTATGCTTAAGTGTGTGCAATGCCATAACACTGAAAAGCTGGCGCTAAAAACTGAAAACCTGAAACCGACTAACCCCCATAACAACCGTCACTTTGCTACCGAGACGGATTGTGCTAAGTGTCACCACGTACACCAAAAGTCAGAAAATTTATGTGTAAGTTGTCACCCAAGGTTTGATTTGGTTACTCCCTAGAACCTTATCAGCATTAACTTGATATAAAGTATTGCAAATCGAAAATGCCAGTTAATGTTAACTGGCATTTCTTTTGGTCGGGTTTCACGACTTTATGCCTGAGTAACCATTTTTTAATGGCCTTTCCAATGGGTTATTTTCGTACCTACATCATCATCTTCAACGGTTAAGGTATTTATTTTTATGTTTGTTTTATTAAGCCAGTGAGTGGTTTCTACAAAAATAACTATACATATATGTTTTTTCATATATATTAAATTCCATATGTAATTTTATCTACCTTTGGACTAAACCATGCAACCTGTCGCATTTTTTAAGGCGCTTGCCGATGAAACTCGGTTGAAATGTCTGCTGCTGATCCAGCGGGAAGGGGAATTATGCGTGTGTGAACTGATGGCTGCGCTGTCTGAAAGTCAGCCCAAGGTTTCGCGCCACTTGGCTCAGTTAAAAAAAGCCCGGCTGTTAGTCGATCGACGTCAAGGACAATGGGTGTTTTATCGGATTAATACTGAGATCGCGCCTTGGTGCCAGCAGGTACTTGCCCAAACCTGTGATGATAACGACATCTTTTTGCAGGAGAACCTGCGTAATCTCTGTCAAATGGGTGGGCGGCCTGAGCGAGCAAAAGCGTGTTGTTAATATAACTTTTGAAACGTACTGGATTGGAGTTTGTCATGGCGGCTATAGAACAATATGTGGAGCTAACCCCCGATTTTAACGTGCTTTTTTTGTGCACACATAATGCTTGTCGGAGCATTTTAGCGGAGGCCATTGCTCGGCAACTGGCATTGGGGTTGCCACTGACTTTTATGAGTGCTGGCAGCGCCCCATCGGGCAAGGTCCATCCTATGACCCTGAAACATCTTCAGCAACATGGGTATTCAACCGCAGGACTTCACAGTAAAAGTTGGGAGGCGCTAGCTGACTTCTCGCCGGATCTGGTTATCACCGTTTGTGATAGTGCAGCGGGCGAAACTTGCCCTTTATTGCTAGGAAATACCCCGAAATTGCACTGGGGATTACCCGATCCAAGCCAGCTGAACGTTGAAGATCAAGATGTCTTATTTTTTAAAATAATCAGATTGTTAGAGGGACGGATAGGTGCTTTGCTGCGTGTTGATTTAAAGGCCGAGCCTAGGGTTTTATCGGCAGCATTACAGCAAATTGTACTTGCCCACCCGTTAGTCGATTAAGAGGTTTATATGGGAATTTTTGAGCGTTATTTAAGTGTTTGGGTCGGGCTGAGCATTATTGCTGGGGTTGTGTTGGGGAATGTTGTCCCCGGTGTATTTGCTGCTGTAGCCGCGCTTGAATATGCCCATGTTAATTTAGTCATCGCCCTGTTTATCTGGGTAATGATTTATCCCATGATGGTGCAGATTGATTTTTCTGCGGTGAAAGATGTTGGCAAAGCGCCGAAGGGATTGATGTTAACGCTTTTCATCAACTGGCTCGTTAAACCTTTTACTATGGCATTGTTAGGCTGGTTATTTTTCAAGTTGCTATTTGCCGACTGGGTTGATCCACAAACCGCCAGTGAATATATCGCGGGAATGATATTACTCGGTGTGGCGCCTTGTACTGCAATGGTGTTTGTGTGGAGTCAACTGACGAAAGGTGACCCGAACTATACGCTAGTACAAGTCTCTGTTAACGATATCATTATGGTGTTTTTATTTGCGCCACTCTCGGCATTATTACTCGGTGTGAGCGATATTCAAGTGCCATGGGAAACCCTGTTACTTTCGGTTGTCCTCTATGTGTTATTGCCTTTGATTGCGGGTGTTGCGACTCGAAAACGCCTTGAGACGCGCCATGATACGAGTGCTGTGCCGCAGTTACTGGCTAAACTCAAACCTTGGTCTGTGATTGGGCTACTCGCGACGGTTGTGCTGTTATTTGGTTTTCAAGCGAAGACCATTGTGAGTCAACCACAGAATATTCTACTCATAGCTATCCCTTTGATTATTCAAAGCTATGGCATTTTTATCTTGGCCTATTGGCTAGCCTTAAAACTAAAACTTACCCATGCGATTGCGGCACCAGCGAGCATGATTGGCTCTTCTAACTTTTTTGAGCTGGCGGTCGCCGTGGCTATTTCATTATTTGGTCTGCACTCGGGAGCGGCTCTCGCGACTGTGGTTGGGGTATTAGTTGAGGTGCCTGTGATGTTGTCGCTGGTGTATTTTGCGAATCGCACTCGGCACTGGTTTCAATCTTAATAAATCGCAGGGTGTAGGTCTGCATTGTTTTAAGGAGCGATATGTTCCAAATATTTACTGATTTTGCAACTTGGCTAGTGTTTGGTGTGTTTGGCCTCGATGCTGGTTCGGCCTTGGGCGACGCAGTGCATTTTTTTGTTGAAGATGTCAGTAAAATTTTCGTATTGCTGGTGGTGATGATTTATGTTATCGCCCTGCTGCGGGCGTCCTTAGATGTTGAGCGAGTCCGCAATTATTTAGCGGGTAAGAATAAGGGCGTGGGTTATTTGCTTGGGTCGATTTTTGGTGCCATCACGCCTTTTTGTTCTTGCTCTAGCATACCTGTGTTTTTAGGTTTTACCTCGGCGGGTATTCCCCTTGGGATCACTATGGCCTTTTTGATCACTTCACCTTTGATCAATGAAGTTGCTGTCCTATTACTAATGAGTTTACTCGGTTGGAAATTTACCTTGCTCTATGTGGCTGTGGGGATGGCGGTGGGTATGCTCGGCGGATTATTGCTAGATGCGATGAAGGCTGAGCGTTGGTTGCAATCCTTCGCCGCCGAAGCCCTCGTTTGTGGGCGTCAGATGACAGCATCAAATGCTGTTTCAACGACTCAGCGAACCCTCTCTTTTTCTGAACGTCATCAATTTGCCAAAGCTGAGGCGATTGATATTTTTGGCCGCGTCTGGAAGTGGGTCATTATCGGCGTAGGTCTTGGCGCTGCCCTGCACGGTTTTGTACCTGAGGGGTGGGTTGAAACCCACTTAGGTCAAGGCCAATGGTGGTCAGTGCCCGCGGCTGTATTAATCGGCATTCCCCTTTATTCGAATGCGACAGGCATTATTCCTGTCATGGAAAGCTTGCTAGCAAACGGTCTGCCAATTGGCACTACGCTAGCATTTTGTATGAGCACTGTGGCAGCCAGTTTCCCCGAATTTATTTTACTCAAACAAGTTATGCAGTGGCGCCTGTTGGCGCTGCTGTTGATTGTGCTATTAACGGCATTTACGTTAGTAGGTTGGATGTTTAATTTTGCAGCACCGTATCTTTAAGGAAATAACATGAAACAAGTCAAAGTATTAGGTAGTGGTTGCGCTAAATGTAGTAAAACCGCCGAGATGATTGCGGACATATCAGAAGAAATGGGCGTGGATGCGATTGTGAAAAAGGACACAGATCCGCAAACCCTGTTGAAATTTAACGTAATGAAAACCCCAGCGGTCGTGATCGATGGTGAGTTAATCCACAGCGGCTCAGTACCGACCCGAGATGAAATTGAAGGATGGCTAAGGGAGTAAATTAGCCGCCATTATCGTTGAGCAAGACTTGCTTTTGGCCTAGCAATAATCGTCGTTAACAAGATGCGCCATTGTCATCCACTAGGGTTGGCAATGGCGATGTTATCACTTAAGTAAAAAGTCCGTCTTATTCATAACATATTAAAAATTAATAATATAAAACTCACAATCAGCATATTGGAATATCAGCATGGCAATCAAAATCGGCATTAATGGCTTCGGCCGTATGGGGCGTTTAGCCCTGCGCGCGGCATGGGACTGGGATGAGGTGGAGTTTGTGCAGATTAACGATCCCGCGGGGGATGCGGCTACCTTGGCCCACTTGCTTGAGTTCGATTCTGTCCATGGTCGCTGGTGTTATTCCGTGACGGCGAGTAATGATCAGATCCACATTCAAGATAAAAGCATTCGCACCACACGTAATAAAACGATTGCCGAGACCGATTGGGCGGGATGCGATGTAGTGATTGAAGCCTCTGGGGTGATGAAAACCAAAGCCTTATTACAAGCTTATTTAGATCAAGGTGTTAAGCGGGTTGTAGTCACTGCGCCCGTCAAAGAGGAAGGAGTGTTAAATGTGGTGATGGGGGTGAATCACCAGTTGTACGATCCGGCTATTCATCCGATTGTGACCGCGGCTTCCTGTACCACCAACTGCCTTGCGCCTGTGGTTAAAGTGATCCACGAGCAGATCGGCATCAAACACGGTTCTATGACGACTATCCACGATATTACTAACACTCAAACCATTCTCGATGCGCCACATAAAGATTTACGTCGCGCCCGCGCCTGTGGTTTGAGTTTAATCCCAACCACCACTGGCAGCGCGACGGCGATTACCCATATTTTCCCTGAGCTTAAGGGCAAGCTAAATGGCCACGCCGTGCGGGTGCCGCTCGCCAATGCCTCTCTAACCGATTGTGTATTTGAGCTTGAACGCAGCGTGACCGAAGAAGAAGTGAATGCGCTGCTACAAACCGCCGCTGAGGGCGAGCTTAAGGGGATTTTAGGCTATGAAGAGCGGCCGCTGGTGTCGGTGGATTACAAAACCGATCCGCGTTCGAGCATTGTCGATGCGCTCTCGACCATGGTGGTGAATGGTACTCAGCTAAAACTCTACGTGTGGTACGACAATGAATGGGGATATGCCAACCGTACGGCAGAGCTCGCCCGTTTAGTCGGTCAGCTTGATGTGCCACTTTAGGAGAGCATAGTGCCTGCTGCCAAGCTATTTGAACAACTGATGCAATTGCCCGCCGCCGTGCGGCAATATTTGCTGATCACCTTCAATTATTGGAGTTTTACCTTAACCGACGGCGCGCTGCGGATGTTGGTGGTGCTGCATTTTCACGATCTCGGTTATACGCCATTCGCGATTGCGATGTTGTTCTTATTCTATGAGATTTTTGGCGTCGTAACCAATCTGGTGGGCGGCTATCTCGGTGCGCGTTTAGGGTTAAATCGCACCATGAATCTGGGTCTTGGTATGCAGGTGTTGGCATTAGGAATGTTATTGGTACCTGCCGCCAGTTTACCGCTGTGGCTCGCGGGCGTGCCTTGGGTGATGGCTGCGCAGGCGCTTTCTGGAGTTGCTAAAGATCTCAATAAGATGAGTGCTAAAAGCGCGATCAAACTGCTAGTACCAAAAGGCGAGCAGGGCAAGCTTTATAAGTGGGTTGCCTTGTTAACGGGTTCTAAAAATGCCCTCAAGGGCGCGGGATTTTTCCTCGGTGGTGTTTTGCTTGCCTTACTTGGATTTGAGCTGGCGATCGCCACTATGGCGAGCATGCTCGGACTCGTATGGCTACTTAGCTTAGTGATGCTGAAGAAGGATTTAGGTAAAGCCAAGAATAAGCCTAAATTTACGGAGATTTTCTCTAAGAGTCGTAGTGTGAACATTCTCTCGGCGGCACGATTATTCCTGTTTGCCGCCAGGGATGTGTGGTTTGTGGTGGCGCTGCCTGTGTATCTAGCGAGTAAATTTGGCTGGGATCATTGGGCGGTGGGCGGCTTTTTAGCTGTGTGGGTTATCGGCTACGGTATAGTACAAACCTTGGCGCCTAAGATCACTGGGAATCACCAACACCAAAGCTTAGCCGTCGGTGCTGTACCCGATGGTCGCAGCGCGTTAATTTGGGCCAGTATCTTGGCCTTTATCCCAGCATTGATTGCTAGCGCGATACAGTTCAGTTTTTACCCTGAAGCCAGTTTGTTGCTGGGCTTAATGCTATTTGGTGCTCTGTTTGCGGTGAACTCGTCGCTGCACAGTTATTTGATTGTGAGTTATGCCTGCGAAGAGGCGGTATCCCTCGATGTTGGATTTTATTATATGGCCAACGCTATGGGGCGTTTGGTGGGAACCGTGCTTTCTGGCTGGGTGTATCAGAGTCATGGGCTGGTGGCCTGCTTATGGATGTCGACAGCCTTTATCGCGACTACGGCCTTGATTTCTATTAAGTTGCCTCGACAATCGAAGGAATAACAACATGTTAATCTGGCGAAAGCACTTCAAGGGGAAGAGTTCGATTGGCTTAGCCTGTATTGTTTCGCTACTTGCAGCCTTTGTTGCGCCACTCTGCGCATCGGTTTCCCCGACGTTAAGTCCCAAAGAGGCCGACATACCCAATCTCGCTTCAACATCCATTCGAGATTGGAAAAATCCAGCCTACATCACCCAAGCTTTCGATGAGATAGCCCTTAAAAATGAATACGATAAAGATAAGCACCGAGTACGAAAATGGCAAAAAACCGTGCGCGTCTTTGTTGAGCACCAAGTTGGCGACAATATGCTGCATGCGCAATTGGTGCAGATGCATCTAAGTCATCTCGCGCAAATCACGGGTCACAGTATTTTGCAGGTAGATAAGCTCGAAGAGGCTAATTTACATTTAGTCTTTACCCGCCAATCCCAATGGGCCGATGAGGTGATGCGCCTCATGGGCGCGAGTGCAGCCAGTAATATTCATGGCTCTGTTTGTATGGGTAAATTTGCCCTCAACTCTCAGAATGAGATTGAGCGCGCCTGGGTAATTATTCCTGTGGATCAGGCAAAAATGCACGGTAAGTTAGTGGCTTGTATCGTCGAAGAAATCACTCAAGTACTTGGGTTACCCAATGATTCTGAAAAAGTATTTCCATCCATCTTTAACGATAAAACCCCGCAGGACTTACTCACTGGGCTCGATTATATTTTGCTGAAATTACTCTACAGTCGCCAGATTAACGCAGGGATGACGGCAAAAGAAGTGCAACCCATCATTCAAGATCAACTCGCTCAATGGCAGCGTGATGGCACCTTAATCAATGCCGATAAAACCGTGCGCCAAGGTGAGTTGTACCCGCTATTAGGTTATTGATGCTTGAGTGTTACGGCAAAAGTTGACATTGCTCGCATGCGACTAATTATTGCTTTTTGTTTTAGGAATAAGGGCATAGTCTAGCTTTATACGAGGTAATCACGTTGGAGGCACACCATGCGGATGACACTGCAGTTTTTAGGGGCGACAGAGGAAGTGACCGGCTCATGCCATTTGCTCTCGGTCGATCATGAACGCTTATTACTCGATTGTGGTTTAATCCAAGGTGGTAAAGCGGATGAATTGCGTAACCATGAGCCCTTCACCTTCGATCCTGAGTCTATTTCCGCGGTTGTGCTCAGCCATGCTCATATCGACCATTCAGGGCGTTTACCACTCTTAGTCAAAGCGGGTTTTGATGGGCCAATCTATACCCATAAAGCCACAGCAGAGCTGTGCGCGATCATGCTTAAAGATGCGGCGATGCTGCAGGTGCGCGACACCGAAAGAATCAATAAAAAGCGCGCTAAACATGATCTTGAACCCCTAGAGCCACTGTTCACCGTCGAAGATGCCGAACAGGCTATTAGTCAATTTGTGCCGCTGGAATACGGCCAAGTGACTCAGGTTATTCCCCATGTGGATATTTGCCTCTCAGATGCGGGGCATATTTTAGGTTCTGCCTTAGTCGAGTTATGGTTAGGCGAAGGTAAGTCCCAGAAGAAAATCGTCTTTAGTGGTGATCTTGGCCGGGCGGGTATGCCGATATTACGTAATCCCACCTTAGTCGACACCGCAGATTTAGTGTTAATGGAAAGCACCTACGGCGATCGTTTCCACCGAAGCTGGACTGATACTCTGGCCGAATTAAAGGCGATTTTTGCTAAGGCAGTCACCGAGAGCCGCGGTAATATTCTTTTGCCAGCCTTCTCAGTAGGGCGAGCGCAGGAGCTTTTATATCTATTTCATTTATATGCTAAAGATTGGGATTTATCTCGCTGGAAAGTCTGCCTCGATAGTCCAATGGCGATTGAGGCAACACGGGTATATGTTAATAACTATCCGTTAATGGATGATGATTTTAAGCGTTTTACTCGCCAGCATCCGGGGCAACATCCCTTATTATCGAATGTCGAATTTATTCAAACTACTGAAGAGTCTATCGCATTAAACGATGTGCATCAGGGCTTGATCATTATTGCGGGTAGCGGCATGTGTAATGGTGGCCGTATCCGTAGTCATTTGGAACATAATCTGTGGCGGCCAGAATGTGATGTGATTATCTGTGGTTTCCAAGCGCTTGGCACGCCTGGACGAGCCTTGGTCGACGGCGCGGAGGAGCTCACTATCCATGGTAATAGCGTCAAAGTTGCCGCCAAGTTACATACCGTCGGAGGCTTATCCGCCCATGCGGATCAGGCAGAGTTGCTACGTTGGTATCGGCACTTTGAAGATCAACCACCTTTATTGCTAGTGCATGGCGAAGCCGAAGCCCAGCAGGGGTTAGTGGCAGCCATGAATCAAGAGCCTAAAACCAAACCTAAAGCACTGGCTATTGCCACCCGTGGCGATAAGTTGGATTTGAACGCTTTACCCAAACTGATGTGGATAACGGCTTAAGCTTAAGCCCACTACCTAAAGAGGTTGTGGGCAAACTACTGCGTTAGTCTGAGTTGTTATCAAATTCAGTGTCGTCGAGTAACTCGAGGCTTGGGTCGATACTGGGCACATCTTTAAATAGGCGAGTGAAATGACGTTGCACTCCTTTCAAATCGATTCCTGCCAATCCTGAGGCGAAACCAAACCAAGCATACAAACCGCTGAAGTTGTCGAACATGGGCGGTAAATATTTTGGTGGCGTAATGATGCCTTCTTGGCAGGCTTGATAGAGAACGGGAATATCCTCAATGGCGAGTTTGCCCAAAAACAGCATAGGGATAAGTTCGGGTAAACCCGATGTGATGGCGCTGCGGATAAAGTTGATGTTCTCGACATAACCACGCACATAGGAAATATCTTTGGTAAAAAAGCTGCCGCCTTCGACCATACCGCCACGAAACACCCTTTGTGTGACTCGATAACTATCCTTAGCGCTAAGATTTAACTCTCTAAAATAGTTAAATACTTCAATAAAGTTGGCCCCATTTTCCGCCATATCTACCGCTGCGACACGGTCGCTAATACGGCGGGCACGGCCTGGGTTTGAGCTTAGGGTGAGCATTTCGAGTAATACAGCAAGCCCTTCTTGGGTGGCAGCTACGCGGGGAGAGCCGACGCTGAGCCAAGTAGCATGGGGTTGAGCCCGACCATTCAGGGTGGTGCCCACATGCACCCACCCTTCATGAACTTCGTACACATTGAGATCTGACTCGCTGAACATGGCCTTACTATTGAGTTTGACCGTATCGCCCCCCACCGCGGCGTCAGACACAATCCCGTCACTCAAACGCACCCGCATATCATCGCTATGGAAGTATTTTTCCAATCGCTGGCTCAGCACATTCACGGCTTCGGGGGCACTGATGATTTTAGGGTGATGCTTATTCATATGCCGCGCAGCGGGCAATGAGAAGATATAACTGAGTTTATCGCCCAATTGACGTAGAGTGTGGCGATCGCCATGTAATCTGTGGCTGGCGCTGCCGTAGAGTTCTTGGCTAAGCTGACCAAAGACAGGGGTCCCTCGATGACCCAGCATATCGACCACCAGACGATACTGGTCTACGTTAGCGACTAATATCTTGCCCAGCTTGTCTTTTTTGCCTAAACGTCGATGAATGTCTTGTTTGAGAGAAAGTAATTCAGCCTGTGTTTTTACGGGATCGAAGGGCAGAGCAATTTTTTGATAAAAATCCTGTGTAATTGCTGGCAGAACCGTGCCTTTACTAGAAAGAAAACGCTCCTCCATTTCCCGTGGCCATTTGATGGCGTCTAAAATCTTGATCGGGGTTTGAATGCGGATCAGCTCATCGGAAAAGCGACGTAAATCTTCTTGGTACTGGGCTAATGACTCTGACATTCCCGAAATCCTGTTGCTACTTAGGCGCTAAAATTAGTTCAATCATAGCGGTAAAGTCGTTGTTTTTATAGGTTTCTTACCCAGAACAATTAAATCTTGTCGATTAAGTATCTTATCTGCTATCGATTTAGTGAATCATTTTGGTGCAATATGAATTGTTTTAGCCTGAAAATGGCGAAGATTTTTTATGCAAGTAACTGTTAAATATTGTTTTATCCCAATGAGACTAAGACTAATTAGCTTATGCTAAAAGTTTATAAAGTCTATATGAGATGATTATGGCTGCATTGTGCTATTTGAGAAACGATGCAGCAGTGCATGCGTTGGTGGTGCCGATTTAACGGTAGCTGATAAAACTAGGCTGACACAGGTTTATAAAATGAGGAAAAGTCGGCTTGGTAAATCAGTGTTAACGTTTGCACCCAGCCCCAAGGAGCTGGGTGAAGGTTTGGATAACAGTCGTGAACTTAAACGACCATAATGCCTTATGGGAGTAGGAAGTTTAGAAAAAGTCATCATCTCCTAATGCGCGTCGTAATTCGGCACGTTCGAGATAATCTTCTAAGCGTTTCTTGATTTCACGCTTGTGCTGCATTGCCTCTGCTGCTTTGCTATTTCTAGGGGTGGTCATTGCCTCAATTTCAGTATCGTTGGGCACGACTTCAGTAATATGAGCCATAACGAATTCCTCATGTTGTTCCTAACGCCTTTCTATCTAAAAAGAGTGTGGCAGAAAAGCAAAAAATTTTACTCATAAACGCAAATTTTTTTTCCCATACGACAGTGTGTTACTCCTATGGCATTACTGAATTTTTAGGGGAGTTAAGGCTATTTAAGTTTTTGCTGAATTTTGTGATTTAGCGCATAACACTTTCTTTTTATATTGATGTTAAGCCCTACTTAAATAGTCGGATAAACTTGAATTTGCATAAAAATCGAACAACACTTGGGGAAGACAACTCAAATGTAACTTTGCTAGGGAAGCTAATATGGACACGGACCGTTTTCCTGAATCTTTCGGCCCTCCAAAAAGTTTTTTCGTTAGTGTGATTCGTTCAAGTTGGCTGATGTTATTTGCCGCGCTGACTTTTATGGGTATTTCTTGGTTTGTTTTAGAGGAATATTTAAGAGATCGAGGCGAAGAGCGGTTTAATAATCATGTTCAGGAGTTGTCCGAAGCTGTTACCCGAAGAATGATGGCCTATGAGCAAGTTTTACGTGGTGGAGTAGGGCTTTTTTTGTCCTCCAACGGCGTCACTCGCAGTGAATGGCAAATTTATGTCGCTAATGCGCGTTTATCCGATTATTACCCAGGGATTCAAGGTTTAGGTTTTGCTCAACTAGTGATGCCAACATCCTTGGATGAGTTTACACAGCAAGTCCAACAGGAGGGATTTACTGATTTTCGCGTCACACCCACAGGTAATAGAGAGCTTTACTGTGTTATCAAATATTTAGAACCATTCGACTGGCGAAATCAACGGGCATTTGGTTTTGACATGTGTTCCGAATCAACTCGTCGCACTGCAATTCTAAACGCTATTGCTTCGGGACAAGTTAAGGTGTCTGGCAAAGTTACCTTAGTGCAGGAAACGCCCGATAATTCTCAGGCTGGTGTATTGATGTATGTTCCTTTTTATCATGGTCAACCCGTGACAGAAGCGGAACGTCTACAGCAAGCGATAGGTGTGGTTTACGCACCTTTTCGGATGGATAATTTAATGCAGGGCATTATGGGAAAACGTTTTTCCGGTCTAAAACTTGCCATTTATGATGGTTCAGAGGCAAATCATGCCAGTTTAATGTTTAGTTCCCACAAAGCGCTTCCCTCTCCGAAGGATGTTTTTTATCAATCAAAACTAGAAAACATGGAAGGGCAAGTTTGGCGAATAGATGTTTCTTCTGAGTCGCGCTTTATTTCAATTGCAGAGCAAACCCAAAGTATGTGGCTGCAAGTGATTGGCTGCGCCTTTATTCTTGCCTTACTTTATGCAGTGATCAGTATGGCTCGTAACCGTTACCAAGAGTCAATGTTAACCGCCGAATTAATTGCCAATGAAAAACGCTTTCGTCTAGTCATCGAGGCTTCTCCGAGTGCACTGTTTATGGTTGATAAAACAGGCGCGATTACCTTAGTCAATACCCATGCCGAAAGGCTTTTTGGTTATACGAGGGAGGAGTTACTTGGACGTTCAATTAATATGTTACTACCTGAATCGCTTAGGGAAATTCATAAAAAGCATCTATCTCATTACCTGCTTCATCCCATCGCGAAGAATATGTCGATGCGGGATGATCTGTTTGGTTGCTGCAAAGATGGTACACGTTTGGCGATCGAGGTCGGATTAACTCCTATTCACTTTAGTAATGGGATCTACATTTTAACGACGATCAATAATATTTCTGAACGTAAGCGGATTGAAGCGCAGCGTATCGAGCATACGACAGAATTGGAGCGTATTAATCAAGAGCTAGATAGATTTGCCTATATTGCTTCCCATGACTTGAAGTCGCCCCTCAGAGGCATTGAGCAACTAACCCATTGGTTAAGTGAAGATCTTGCTGATAACACCAATGAAAATGTCCAAAAATACTTAGGCTTAATTCAGAATCGTATCCAGAGAATGGTGTTATTGCTCGACGGGTTGTTAACGTTTTCACGCATTGGGCGTGTTGATATTGAAATGGTTGACACTGATTGTCGACAACTGGTCGAAGATATGTTCGCTTTGGTCGCTCCGCCTCAGGGATTTGAATTGGTCATCGAAGGTAATTTTCCACGATTTAAAACGGTTAAAACGCTCTTAGAACTAGTCGTTCGGAATTTAATTAGCAATGCCATTAAACACCATGATAGAGGTGGTGGTGTACTTAAGGTGCAATGTGAAACAAAAGGCCACTATTACTGGTTTAGCGTGATTGATGATGGACCTGGAATTTCTGCCCAGTTTCACCACAAAGTATTTGAAATGTTTCAAACTCTTAGACCAAGAGACGAAGTCGAGGGAAGCGGTTTGGGATTGTCGCTTGTCAAAAAGACGGTTGAAAGTCTAGGGGGAGAAATTCTACTTGAATCAGCGGGGCGAGGTTGTTGCTTTAGGTTTAGCTGGCCGATGCACATAGTCAACAAGGAGGCGGTATGAGTAATAGCCATGACTATAAACAAGTGACCATTCTGTTGGTTGATGATGACGATGTGGATTATATGGCGGTGCAGAGGGCGATGAAGCAGCTGCGTTTGCTTAATCCTCTTGTGCGAGCGAGGGATGGGCTTGAAGCACTTACAATTCTGACGCATACCAACGCTATCAAGGGGTCATACTTGATCTTGCTCGATCTCAATATGCCCAGAATGAATGGTTTTGAATTTCTTGAACATATTCGTTCTGATCCGACGTTGTCTTCTTCCGTTGTATTTATGCTGACGACTTCTAGTACCGATGAAGATCGGATGAGAGCCTACCGTCACCATGTGGCTGGTTACATGGTTAAAACAGATATTAAAGATGGTTTCCACAATATTTTTAATATGTTGGAAGGCTACTGGCGCATCGTTGAGCTTCCAAGCGTATAGGATGTGTATATGGATTTACTACTTATCGATGATGATGAAGTTGATAGAACCGCTATTATTCGAGCGCTACGACAGTCCAAGTTAGCTTTTAATGTGGTTGAAGCAAACTGTGCTTTTGATGGATTGAATCTTGCCTTGGAGCGTCATTTTGACGGGATTCTACTCGATTACCTATTGCCCGATGCTAATGGCTTAGAAGTGCTTATCAAGCTCAATTCTATGACTCAAGATCAAACTGTGGTGGTGATGTTGAGCCGTTACGAAGATGAAAAACTCGCTCAGCGTTGTATTGAGTTAGGTGCCCAAGATTTCTTACTTAAAGATGAAGTTAACTCAAGAATCCTGAGTCGTTCAATTCGTTACGCTAAACAGCGCGCCTCAATGGCACTTGCCCTACGAAATAGCCATCAAAAACTGAAAGAACTGGCGGAGCACGATTCACTCACCAAATTGATGAATCGTTATGGATTTGAGCTGTGTTTAAATCGCGCCATTGCAAGAGCAAAACGCAGTAATGATTTTTTAGCCGTGATTTTACTTGATCTTGATGATTTTAAAGCGATTAATGACACGTTAGGTCACCAGACGGGTGATATTTTGTTGGTGAAAGTCGCATCGAGACTCAGCGCCGTGTTACGGGATGGTGACGTCATTGCTCGTTTAGGCGGGGATGAATTTGTGGTGTTAGTGACTGACAATGACTACAAATATTTCCCCATGATTGTGGCTAACCGTCTACTTAAAGCTTTTGAAGAAGTGTTTTGCCTTGGAGATAACGATGTGATGATTGGCGCCAGTATTGGCGTGGCATTTTATAATGAAGCCGCCTCTGATAGCTCTGAGTTAATGAAATGCGCCGATATCGCCATGTATCGTGCTAAGAAAATGGGACGCAATCAGATCCAGTTTTATTCCGAGGCGCTAGATAAAGAAGTCCGCTACCGCAATCATATCGAGTCCAGCTTAAAAATGGCCTTAAGGCAGAATCAGTTTAAGGTTTATTATCAGGTGCAAGTTGACGCGCAAACACACCATATGGTGGGAATGGAGGCGTTAATTCGTTGGCAGCATCCCGAAGATGGTTTGATTTCTCCGGACCAATTTCTGCCCATAGCAGAAGAAATTGGGTTAATGGAAGAAATAGGTGACTGGGTATTGTATGAAGCCTGCCGACAGGCCCAATATTGGCTGAGCCAATTAGCATCAACAGGGCATCGCTTTACCATTGCAGTGAACTTATCTGCATCTCAAATTGGGCATATCAACTTATATGAGAAAATCGCCCATGTTCTTAACGTGACAGGGCTAGCGCCCAGTGCACTTGAGTTGGAAATTACTGAAAACTGTTTGATTGAAGAACCCCACGAACATGCCAAGATCCTCGATAAAATAGCCCAACTTGGAGTGCGATTTGCGTTGGACGATTTTGGTACCGGATTTTCATCCCTTGAACATATAAAGTTGTTCCCCATCAGCGTGTTAAAAATCGATAAAAGTTTTATTGCTTCGAGGGCGTTCAAAATTCTGTGTCAGGCTAATTTTTAAATTTCCAGCACGCTATCTAAACGTCCTTCAAAATAAATCGCTAACTGAGATAAACAAAGGCTCCAATTGTGGATTGGCATGGTCCATTTATCTGAGGCGTTTAATATGCCTGCGTAAAGTAGCTTCAACAAGCTATTTTCATTAGGAAAAGCACCTTTGGTTTTGGTGAGCTTTCTAAATTGGCGATGCACAGCC